>NZ_JBHXPF010000025.1:0-106644 GCF_042718715.1 Streptomyces sp. NPDC058576
GAAGAACACGTGGTGTTCTTCCGCCCCGGCCGTCTTCGTACGGACAGCCCGCCCGGAGCTACTGCTTCGGCTTCGGCCGCCAGACCACCAGCGCACTGGTCTGCTGCACGTCCTGGTACGGCACCAGGTCCCGGCGGTACGAGGCGTGCACCTGGGCCTCGCGCTGCTGCATGGCGACCGCCGCGCCGTCCACCGCCGCCGAGAGCTCGGCGACACGCTGCTGGAGCGCGGTCACCTGGTTCTCCAGCTCGATGATCCGCTTGATGCCCGCGAGGTTGATGCCCTCGTCCTGCGACAGCTGCTGCACCGTGCGCAGCAGCTCGATGTCGCGGGCCGAGTAGCGCCGGCCGCGCCCGGCCGTACGGTCCGGGGAGACCAGGCCGAGACGGTCGTACTGGCGCAGCGTCTGCGGGTGCAGGCCCGAGAGCTGGGCCGCGATCGAGATCACGTACACCGGTGTCTCATCGGTCAGCTGGTACGGATTGCGTCGACGGCCGTCCATCTCAAGCTCCCTTCGCGGCCTGGAACAGTTCCGCCCGCGGGTCCTCGTCCGCGGTCGCCTTCCGGTAGGCCTCCAGGGCGTCCCTGGCCTCCTGGCCCAGGTCCCTGGGGACCGCGACCTCCACGGTGACCAACAGGTCGCCGCGGGTGCCGTCCTTGCGCACCGCGCCCTTGCCCCGGGCGCGCATCGTACGCCCGTTGGGGGTGCCGGCGGGGAGCTTCAGGGTGACCGGGGGGCCGCCGAGGGTGGGGACCTTGATGTCGCCGCCGAGCGTCGCCTCGGGATACGTGACGGGCACGGTGACCGTGAGATTGTCGCCCTTGCGGCCGAAGACCGGGTGGGCGTCGACGTGGACGACGACGTACAGATCCCCGGCCGGGCCGCCGCGTTCGCCCGCGCCGCCCTTGCCGCGCAGCCGGATCCGCTGGCCGTCGGAGACGCCCGCCGGGATCCGCACCTGCATGGTGCGCGCCGACTTCGCCCGGCCGCTGCCCTTGCAGACGTCACAGGGGTCCTGGGCGATGAGGCCCCGGCCCTTGCAGTCCACACAGGGGTCGGTGAGCGAGAAGCCGCCGCCGCTGCCGCGCGAGACCTGGCCGGTGCCGACGCAGGTCGGGCAGACCCGGGGGGTGCCGTTCTTGTCGCCGGTGCCGGAACACGCCTTGCAGGGCGCCTGGCTGGACATCCGCAGCGGGACCGTGGCCCCGTCGACCGCCTCGGTGAAGCTGAGCGTCACCTCGGACTCGATGTCCTGGCCGCGCTTCGGCTGGACGCGGGTGCCCGCGCCGCCGCGGTTGAACAGCCCGCCGAAGACGTCGCCGAGACCGCCCCCGCCGCCGAAGCCGCCGCCCGCGCCGCCCTGCCCGCCGCCCGGGGCGCCCCCGCCGAAGAGGTCGCCCAGGTCGAAGTTGAAGTTGCCGCCCGCACCACCGGGACCGGCACGGAAGCCGCCGTTGCCGAAGAGGGCGCGCGCCTCGTCGTACTCCTTGCGCTTCTTGGGGTCACCGAGGACGTCGTTCGCCTCGGAGATCTCCTTGAAGCGCTCCTCCGCCTTGGCGTCGTTCTTGTTGGCGTCCGGGTGGAACTCGCGGGCGAGCTTCCGGTACGCCTTCTTGACCTCGGCGTCGGTGGCGTCCTTGGGGACGCCGAGGACCTTGTAGTAGTCCTTCTCGACGAAGTCCTTCGTGCTCATCGACGTCCCTCCTTCCGGACGATCGGCCGAGCGGCCGGCCCGTGGGCCGGCCGCCGGGCCGGTCGGTGTGCACCGTGGTGATCAGACGGGTCGACGTCAGACCTCCTCGGTGCCACCGCTCTCCTCGTCGTCTGCCTTCTCTTCCTTGGCCGCGGCGGGCGTGGCGCCCGGCTGCGGCTCGGCGACGGCCACCCGCGCGGGGCGGATGGTGCGCTCGCCGATGCGATACCCCGGCTGCAGGATCGCCACGCAGGTCGTCTCGGTGACGTCCGGCGCGTAGCTGTGCATCAGGGCCTCGTGGATCGTCGGGTCGAAGGGCTCGCCCTCCTTGCCGAACTGCTGGAGGCCCAGCTTCGCGACGGTGGTCTCCAGCGACTCGGCCACCGACTTGAAGCCGCCGACCAGCTCGCCGTGTTCCCGCGCGCGGCCGACGTCGTCGAGGACGGGCAGCAGCTCGGACAGGAGGTTCGCGACGGCGATCTCCTTGACCGTGACCCGGTCCCGCTCGACGCGGCGGCGGTAGTTCTGGTACTCGGCCTGGAGCCGCTGGAGGTCCGCGGTGCGCTCGCCGAGCGCGGTGCGTACCTGGTCCAGCTGTGCGGTCAGACCGACGGTCGCGTCGGTGTCCCCGGCCGGGGCCGCCGCCTCCTCCTCGGAGGGGTCGGCGGCCTTCGGCTCGGCGTCATCAGGGGTGGCGCCGGAGGGGACGTCGGGCTTCTCCTCGAAGCCCGGAGTCTCCTCGGTCACGCCGCACCGCCCTTGGTGTCCTTCTCGTCGTCCACGATCTCGGCGTCGACGACATCGTCATCGGCCTTGGCCTGGCCCTCGCCCGGGGCCTCGGCGCCCGGGGTCGCCCCCTCGGCCTGGGCGTTGGCGTACATCGCCTGGCCCAGCTTCTGGGAGACGGCCGCGACCTTCTCGGTGGCCGTACGGATCTCGGCGGAGTCCTCGCCCTTGAGCTTCTCCTTCAGCTCCTCGACCGCAGTCTCCACCTCCGTCTTGACGTCGGCGGGGACCTTGTCCTCGTTGTCCTTGAGGAACTTCTCCGTCTGGTAGACGAGCTGCTCGCCCTGGTTGCGCGACTCGGCGGCCTCGCGGCGGGCGTGGTCCTCCTCCGCGTACTTCTCGGCCTCTTCGCGCATCCGGTTGACCTCGTCCTTCGGCAGCGAGGAGCCGCCGGTGACGGTCATCTTCTGCTCCTTGCCGGTGCCGAGGTCCTTGGCGGCGACGTGCATGATGCCGTTGGCGTCGATGTCGAAGGCGACCTCGATCTGCGGCACACCGCGCGGGGCCGGCGGCAGACCGGTCAGCTCGAACATCCCGAGCTTCTTGTTGTACGCCGCGATCTCGCGCTCGCCCTGGTAGACCTGGATCTGCACGGACGGCTGGTTGTCCTCGGCCGTCGTGAAGATCTCGGAACGCTTGGTCGGGATCGTGGTGTTGCGCTCGATGAGCTTGGTCATGATCCCTCCCTTGGTCTCGATGCCGAGGGACAGCGGGGTGACGTCGAGGAGCAGGACGTCCTTGACCTCGCCCTTGAGGACACCGGCCTGGAGCGAGGCGCCGATGGCGACGACCTCGTCCGGGTTCACACCCTTGTTGGCGTCCTGGCCACCGGTCAGCTCCTTGACGAGCTCGGCGACGGCCGGCATACGGGTGGAACCCCCGACGAGAACGACGTGGTCGATCTCGGAGAGCTGGATGCCCGCGTCCTTGATGACGTTGTGGAACGGGGTCTTGCAGCGGTCCAGGAGGTCCGAGGTCAGCTGCTGGAACTGCGAGCGCGTGAGCTTCTCGTCCAGGTGCAGCGGGCCCTCGGCGGACGCCGTGATGTAGGGCAGGTTGATCGTGGTCTCGGTCGAGGACGAGAGCTCGATCTTCGCCTTCTCCGCGGCCTCGCGGAGACGCTGGAGAGCCATCTTGTCCTTGGACAGGTCCACGCCGTGCCCGTTGGCGAACTGCTTCACCAGGTAGTCGACGACGCGCTGGTCCCAGTCGTCACCACCGAGGTGGTTGTCACCGTTGGTGGCCTTCACCTCGACGACGCCGTCGCCGATCTCCAGGAGGGACACGTCGAAGGTGCCGCCACCGAGGTCGAAGACGAGGATCGTCTGGTCGTCCTTGTCGAGGCCGTACGCCAGGGCGGCGGCGGTCGGCTCGTTGACGATGCGCAGGACGTTGAGGCCCGCGATCTCACCGGCCTCCTTGGTCGCCTGACGCTCGGAGTCGTTGAAGTACGCCGGGACGGTGATGACCGCGTCGGTCACCTTCTCGCCCAGGTAGGACTCGGCGTCGCGCTTCAGCTTCTGCAGGATGAACGCGCTCATCTGCTGCGGGTTGAAGCTCTTGCCGTCCAGGTCGATCTTCCAGTCAGTGCCCATGTGGCGCTTGACGGAGCGGATGGTCCTGTCGACGTTGGTGACCGCCTGGCGCTTCGCGACCTCGCCGACGAGCACCTCGCCGTTCTTGGCGAAGGCGACGACGGACGGCGTGGTCCTGGCGCCTTCGGCGTTGGTGATGACGGTGGGCTCGCCGCCTTCGAGAACGCTGACGACGGAGTTAGTCGTGCCCAGGTCGATGCCGACCGCACGTGCCATTTCAATTCCTCCAACAACTGACTACTTGAGTGGATCTGACTCAAGAATGCATGACGCCGACCCGTGAGTCAACAGACCTGAGTCGGGCACGCTCAACTTAAGTGCTTATGCGGACCACATCTGCGCTGGTACGCCCGCCACACCACCGCACCGACGCACGCCACACCCCTCGCACACCACCCGCCCCACGGTCCCACCGTGGGATCGTTCTGTCACAAATTGCCGTGAGATGGCTGCAACCGTCACCGACCGGCAGGTTTCAGCGTGGATCGTCACCCATCGAACCTCGAACCCCGGGCGGGCGCGATGCAGAACGCGAGGAAGCGGCGCGTACGGCAGAAAATCCAGAAGACACAGAAGACCCACCAGAAGCAGACGCACCAGAAGACACAGAAGGCCCTCAAGACCCTGAAGGCCCAGCCACTCCAGCCAGCGCAGCCGCCCCAGCCCCGCTCGGAGCCATGCGCCCCGGAGCCGTACGTGACGGAGCCGCGCGCCCCGGAGCCGTACGTGACGGAGCCGCGCGCCCCGGAGCCGTACGCGACGGAGCCGCGCGCCCCGGAGCCGTACGCGACGGAATCACCCGGCCCGCACCCGCACGCGCGGCATCCGCACCCGTACCCGCACAGGACCGTGACAGGCACGGCCAGGGGCCACTTCCCCTCCCGCCCCGCCGCCCGCCTGGCCGGGCTCACCGACCGGGCCGGGCACCTGGCGGACCGCTTCGTTCCGCGCGCACCGGCCGAACGGGTCCTCGACCTGACCCTCGGCACCGCCCTGCTGCTCCTGACCGCCCCCGCCGTCGCCGTCGCGGCCCTCGCCCTGACCGCGAGGCGTACCCCGGGCGGCGCCTGGGACCGCCGGCCCCGGACCGGCCTGGGCGGCCGGGTCTTCGAACTGCGCACTCTGCGCACACGACGCTTCCGCCTGGACCTGCTCTCCCGGCTCCCCCAGGTCGTACGGGGCGACCTGTCCCTGGTCGGCCCCGCCCCCCTGGCCCCGGGCGACCCACGGGCCTCCGGGACCGGCGCGCGGCAGTGGCGGCAGGAACTGCGGCCGGGCCTGACCGGTCTGGCGCAGGTACGCGCCCGCTCCGGCATGCCGTGGGACGACCCCGCTCTGCTGGACCAGCACTACGCAGAGCACCATGGAGTGGTGCTCGACCTGGCGATTCTGACGGAAGCCGTACGCGACCACCTGCGTACGGCGCTCCCGAGGGCGCGCCGAACCAAGGCACACCTGAGCGACACAGATCACCGCCCGCCCGCCTGTAGGAGGGTGGACTAAGTGGATAGTGTCAGCACAGACTAATTAAGTTACTGCTTAGTAGTAGCGGGCAGTATCACGTAACCCACTGGATCCCGCTCTCGCAGGCCCGAGGAGCCCCACTCATGCAACTCGCCGCGATCATCGTGTCGCTGGTGCTGACGGTCGTCGGCGTTGCGCTCGTCGCCCGAGCCGTCGCGCAGATCTACCGCTTCGTCCGTCTCGGACAGGCGGTACCGGCAGGCAGCCGCACCGACGACCCCAAGCAGCGGACGATCACCTTGATCAAGGAGTTCGTCGGCCATACCCGCATGAACCGCTGGGGAATCGTGGGCGTCGCCCACTGGTTCGTCGCGGTCGGCTTCCTGACCCTGGGCCTGACGATCGTCACGGCGTACGGCCAGCTGTTCAAGGCCGACTGGGTGCTGCCGTACATCGGCACCTTCCTGCCGTACGAGGTCTACATCGAGTTCATCGCGCTCGGCACGACCCTCGGCATCCTCGTCCTGATCGCGATCCGCCAGCTGAACCTGCCCTCGCGGGCCGGCCGCAAGTCGCGGTTCACGGGCTCGAAGATGGGCCAGGCGTACTTCGTCGAGGCGGTCATCCTGATCATCGGCGCCGCGATCATGGTGCTCCGCGGCCTGGAGGGCGCGCTGCACCACGTGGACGGCTACGGGCCCGCGTACTTCGCCTCGTACCCCCTCGTCCTGGCCTTCAAGGGGCTGAGCGTCGAGACGCTGCAGAACCTGGTCTACCTGGCCGCGATGATCAAGCTCGGTACGACGATGATCTGGGCGATCACGGTCGGGCTGAACACGAACATGGGCGTCGCCTGGCACCGCTTCCTCGGCTTCCCGAACATCTGGTTCAAGCGGAACGCCGACGGCGATGTCGCGCTCGGCGCGCTCCAGCCGATGACGTCGGGCGGCAAGGAGATCGACTTCGAGGACCCGGGCGAGGACGACACCTTCGGCGTCTCCCAGGTCGAGCAGTTCTCCTGGAAGGGCATCCTCGACTTCTCCACCTGCACCGAGTGCGGCCGCTGCCAGTCGCAGTGCCCCGCGTGGAACACCGGCAAGCCGCTCTCGCCGAAGCTCCTGATCATGTCGCTGCGCGACCACGCGCACGCCAAGGCGCCGTACCTGCTCGCCGGCGGCGGCAAGACCATGGAGGGCGAGGAGAAGGCCACCGAGGAGCAGCTCAAGGACGTTCCCGCGGCCGCCCTCGCCGAGGCCGAGCGCCCGCTGATCGGCACCGCCGAGGAGAACGGCGTCATCGACCCGGACGTCCTGTGGTCCTGCACCACCTGCGGCGCCTGCGTCGAGCAGTGCCCGGTCGACATCGAGCACATCGACCACATCGTCGACATGCGCCGCTACCAGGTGATGATCGAGTCCGCGTTCCCGTCCGAGGCGGGCACGATGCTCAAGAACCTGGAGAAGAAGGGCAACCCTTGGGGGCTGGCCAAGAAGGCGCGCGTCGAGTGGACCAAGGAGGTCGACTTCGAGGTCCCGATCGTCGGGAAGGACGTCGAGGACCTCACCGAGGTCGACTACCTGTACTGGGTCGGCTGCGCGGGCGCCCTGGAGGACCGGGCCAAGAAGACCACCAAGGCCTTCGCGGAGCTGCTGCACATCGCGGGCGTCAAGTTCGCGATCATGGGCGGCGACGAGAAGTGCACGGGTGACTCCGCCCGCCGCCTGGGCAACGAGCCGCTCTTCCAGCAGCTCGGCCAGGAGAACGTGGCCATGCTGAACATGGCGTACGGCGAGGACGATGACGAGCCGGAGACGAAGAAGCCCAAGTCGTCGAAGAAGATCGTCGCGACCTGCCCGCACTGCTTCAACACGATCGCGAACGAGTACCCGCAGCTCGGCGGCGAGTACGAGGTCATCCACCACACCCAGCTGCTCCAGCACCTCATCGACGAGGGCAAGCTGATCCCGGTGACCCCGGTCGAGGGCCTGATCACGTACCACGACCCGTGCTACCTGGGCCGTCACAACAAGATCTACACCCCGCCGCGCGAGATCATCGCGAAGGTCCCGGGTCTGCGGAACGAGGAGATGCACCGCCACAAGGAGCGCGGCTTCTGCTGTGGCGCCGGTGGTGCCCGGATGTGGATGGAGGAGCGGATCGGCAAGCGCGTCAACAACGAGCGCGTCGACGAAGCCCTCGCCCTCAACCCGGACATCGTCTCCACCGCCTGCCCGTTCTGCCTCGTCATGCTGACCGACTCGGTCAACGGCAAGAAGAACGACGGCCAGGCCAAGGAGTCCATCCAGGTCGTGGACGTCTCGCAGCTCCTCCTGGAGTCCGTGAAGACGCCCATCGACCCGACCGGCGAGCCGGAGCAGGTGGACGCACCGGAGCCGGAACCGGCACAGTGACGTAAGCATCAGCGCGATGAGCGGCCGGACCTGCCTCGGGGGCAGGACCGGCCGCTTTTCCGTGCGCGGGTCGTCGCGTCCCCTCCCGTCCCGTCCCGCGCCGCCCGGGGCGTGACCGCCACCGCAGGTGAACTGGGACATGTACGCGACGACGCATCTGGAGCATCATGTGCCCCGGAGAAGACCCGCAGCGGGTCGGGAACCACGCCGAACCACGCCCTTCGGCAGACGCCGGCGAACAACGGACGAACGACGAACGAGGCCCCGTGCGCCCACGCATCACGCACCCGAAGGCAGCGGTCACCACCAGGGCGACGGCTGCCCTCGCCGCGGGCTGCGCCGGCCTGCTGCTCGTCCTCACCGGCTGCGGGAGCCCCTCGGCCGCCGACGGGCCGTCGTCCTCCTCCGCGTCCGGCGGCAAGAACGGCGACACCCCACCGGAGGCACAGGCCCAGGCGGACACGGCGCGCATCCCCGTACCCCGCGGCGCCGGCAGCCGCGTCCCGTACGACTTCAACGGCGACGGCCAACGCGACCTGGTCGTCGACGACCTGGTGAAGGCCCCCGAGGACAGCCACGGCGACGACGCGGGCATCGGCATCGTGTACGGCTCCGACGACCGCGACCGCCCCCTGGACCCGGCCGCCCGGCACCTGCTGAGCGCCCGGGCGAACGCGGCGAAGTCCGGCGACACCCTGCCCGCCGCGCTCGACGCCGAGTCGGCCTGCGACCTGGACCGGGACGGCTTCACCGACCTGATCGTCTCCACCGACCCCCCGTACAACGGCATCGGCGCCCCGCCCGTACCCCTCCAGATCCTCTTCGGCTCCCCGGCCGGCCTCACCGGCAAGGCGGTCACCGTACGCATCCCGCAGAAGGCCAGGTTCGGCAACGACTGGCCCGAGCAGCCGGTCTGCGGCGACTTCGACGGCGACGGCAGGGCCGACCTCGCGGTCACCGCGGGCGCCGGCCAGGTCACCTTCCTGCACGGCCCCTTCACCCGCGCCGGAGCCCCGCGCAGCGCGGACCTGCTGCCCGACGGCGGACCGTACCTCTACGCCCCCGAACCCCGGGCCGACACCGACCGGGACGGTTACGACGACCTCGTCGCCGCCGCCCGCCCGCACGCCCCCGGACAGGCGGGCCGGGGCACCCTCCTCCTGGGCTCCGCGAAGGGCCCGACGGGGCCGGGCAGCACGTACGCGTTCGCGGCGGAGAAGCTCCCCAGCGCACCCCTGAAGACGACGGGCGCCACCCGCACCGCCCTCCTGGACCACGGCGACCACGACGGCGACAAGAAGCCGGACACGGTGGTGCGGACGTACCGGGGCGAGCGGCAGGACCTGATCGCGCTCTACCCGGCGGGTAACACGAAGGAGCCCCTCGTCACCTTCTCCACGGCGCTGTTCCTCCCCTGAACTCCCCCTCCCGGAGCGCGGGCTGCGGCCCCTAGGGGATGTCACAGCTCGGCAGCAATGGCGGGCGGGTTCCCCCTGCCCCCACTCCCGACCCCCGGGGACCAGGTACGTTCGACGGGTGGCTGGATTCAGGATCGGACGCGGCCGGGACAACCGCACCCCGCAACAACCGCAGCAGCAGCGGCAGCAGCCGTACGGAAGGCAGGAACCACAGCCGCCGTACGGTGCTCAGCCGTGGCCGACGGCAGGAGGCCCCGGCAACGGCGCGGCCCCACCGCCGTACGGGCCCCCGCAGGGCGCCCCGTACAACACCGGCGGCTACGCCCCGCACGGCCAAGGCGGCCAGGGCGGACACGGGCAGGGCGGCCAGCACGGCCAGGGCGGGGGCCACGGCGAACCGGAGTACTTCGGTGACCCGTACGCGGACCCCGCGCCCCACGACCCGTACGCCAACAACCCGGGCCACACGCAGGCCTTCCGCGTCGACGAGGACCCCTACGGCGACGGCAACACCTACCGCGCCGGTTCCGCCCCCGCCCCGCCGACGGGCCCGCGCCTGCGCTGGAAGGAGCTGCTGAGCGGCATCGTGATGCGGCCGGGTCCGACGTTCTGGCAGATGCGGGACTATCCGGTCTGGGGCCCGGCGCTGGTCGTCACGTTCCTCTACGGCCTGCTCGCGCTGTTCGGCTTCGACCAGGCGCGCGAAGAAGCGATCAACGCGACGATCTCGACGGCCATCCCGTACGTCCTGTTCACCGGCGTCGGCTTCGTCATCGGCGGCCTGGTCCTCGGCGCGGTGACCCACACCCTGGCCCGCCAGCTCGGCGGCACGGGCTCGTGGCAGCCGACGGTGGGCCTGTCGATGCTGATCATGTCGATGACCGACGCCCCGCGCCTGCTCTTCGCCCTCTTCCTGGGCGGCGAGAACTCCCTGGTCCAGATCGTGGGCTGGCTGACCTGGCTGGCGGCCGGTGCGCTGTTCACGTCGATGGTCAGCAAGTCGCACGACCTGCCGTGGCCGAAGGCGCTGGGAGCGTCGGCGATCCAGCTGATCGCGCTGCTGTCGATCATCAAGCTGGGCACGATCTGAGAGACCGCACGAGAAGGCCCCGGAGCGCGGAAGAAACGCACTCCGGGGCCTTTCGCGTACGCCGCTGCCTAAGCGTCGAGAACCTGCCCGTCCCGCCGCACGACGGGCTTCTCCACACTCCACGGGAAGTTGATCCACTGATCGGTCTTCTTCCACACGTACTCGCACTTCACGAGGGAGTGGGACTTCTCGTAGATCACGGCGCTGCGGACCTCAGCGACATGGTCGACGCAGAAGTCGTGGACGAGCTTGAGCGTCTTACCGGTGTCGGCGACGTCGTCGGCGATCAGGACCTTCTTGTCGGAGAAGTCGATCGCGTTGGGCACGGGCGCCAGCATGACCGGCATCTCCAGCGTGGTCCCGACCCCGGTGTAGAACTCCACATTCACCAGGTGGATGTTCTTGCAGTCGAGCGCGTAGGCGAGTCCGCCGGCGACGAAGACCCCACCGCGGGCGATGCTCAGCACCACATCGGGCTCGTACCCGTCGTCGGCGACGGCCTGCGCCAACTCGCGCACCGCCCGCCCGAAGCCCTCGTAGGTGAGGTTTTCCCGCACGTCACTAGCCATGATTGATCACACCTGGGTCCGATGGAAGTTCTGGAACGACCGCGAGGCCGTCGGCCCCCGCTGCCCCTGGTACCGCGACTCGTACCGCTCGGAGCCGTACGGGAACTCGGAGGACGAGCTGAGCTTGAACAGGCACAGCTGCCCGATCTTCATCCCCGGCCAGAGCTTTATGGGCAGCGTCGCGAGGTTCGACAGCTCCAGGGTCACGTGCCCGGAGAACCCGGGGTCGATGAACCCGGCCGTCGAGTGCGTCACCAGACCGAGCCGCCCGAGCGAACTCTTGCCCTCCAGCCGCGAGGCCAGGTCGTCGGGGAGCGAGATCACCTCGTACGTGGACGCCAGCACGAACTCCCCGGGGTGCAGGATGAACGCCTCGTCGCCCTCCGGCTCGACGGTGCGCGTCAGGTCGGGCTGTTCGACCGCCGGGTCGATGTGGGGGTACCGGTGGTTCTCGAACACCCGGAAGTAGCGGTCCAGCCGCACGTCGATGCTCGACGGCTGCACCATCGAAGGGTCGTACGGATCAATACGGACTCGGCCGGCGTCGATCTCGGCCCGGATGTCCTTGTCTGAGAGAAGCACGCCCCGAGGATACGCAGAACGCGCGAGCCCGCCCCAACCGGACCACCCGCGCGCCTGCCCCACGCCTCCCCGTAACCACCGCATGCCTGCTCGGCTACCGCTTCCTCGCGGCCACGGCGTGCCTGCGGCTACCGCGTGCCTGCGGCCACCGCGTGCCTGCGGCTAACGCTTCGCTTTGGCTCCTGTCTGCCTGCGGGTACCGCTTGCCCGCGGCCAGCCGCTCGCCCGGGGGCCACCCGCTCGCCCGCGGCTACCACTTGCCTGCGGCTACCACTTGCCTGCGGCTACCGCTTGCCTGCGGCTACCGCTTCTCGAACGCCACCGGAACGGCCTGCCGCAACCGGGCGCACCGGATCAACCGCCCCGGCCCGATCCTGTCGGCCCCGAGCTGCTGCATCGGGAACGACGAGGTAGCGAAAACGTGCCCTTCGGCACAGCGGACGACGGTGCGCTCCATCGACTCCATCAAGTCCCTTCCCCAACCACATATGGACGAGAAAGCCACATTAGGGGATGAACGGGACGCCACTCCACGCGGCACTCCGACCACCCACGCTACGCCCCCAACTCCCGCGCATCACACCCCCATCCACCCTCTCTTCGCCCTGGCGACACAAAACGCGAAGGCCCCACGGCGCGTCCGCCGGGGGCCTGACATGGGGTAGAGTGTGGGACGATGCAACGCCGGTGATCGGCATGCTTCGCGGGTGTAGTTTAATGGTAGAACATGAGCTTCCCAAGCTCAGAGCGCGAGTTCGATTCTCGTCACCCGCTCTTCCACGAACCCCCAGGTCATCGGCCTGGGGGTTCGTCGTTGTCTAGACCTTCCTAGGCGCCTTGCACCACCTCCGCACCACCTGACCCCTTTTCGCGCTCCTCGCGCGCCTTGTCGCGGGCCGCTCGCACCATCCGGTCCAGCCCGCCCGCCACCTCCTTCTGACGCTCGTGGTCGGAGTGCTGATAGATCAGGGCCGCCTTCTCCGTCGACTGGCCGGCGCGCACCATCGTGTCCTTGAGCGTCGCGCCCGACCGCGTCGACAGGGTGTGGCCGGTGTGCCGGAGGTCGTAGAAGCGGAAGTTCTCCGGCAGCCCGACCGTGGTCCGCGCCTTGCGCCACTTCCGCCCGAACGTGGAGCGGCGGAACGGCTTACCCTTCTCCCCCACGAACAGCAGCCCGTCCGGCCCCTTCTCCGCGTACCAGTCCATGTGCCGCTGAAGGTCTTTCCGCAGGAACTCCGGCAGCACGACCACGCGCTTCCCGGCCTCCGACTTCGTCGGCCCCTCGGCCCGCTTGCCCGTGGCCAGCTCCGGAGCGGCCTTGCGGACCACGACGGTGACGTTGTCCACGTCCACGTCCTTGCGCCGTAGTTCCGCCTGCTCCTCCGGCCTCATGGGGCCGTAGGCCCCGAGGTAGACCATCAAGCGCCACCGGATGCCGATCGCGTCCGCGAGTGCGTCGACCTGGGCGACAGCCGCCACCTGGCCCGACTGCGAGACCTCCTTTCCGGCACCCCGAATACGGCACGGGTTCCGGCGGATCAGCTCGTCGTCGGTCGCGGTCTCCAGGATGGCTTTCAGCAGCCGGTACGACTTCGCGACGGTCGTGGCCCCCGTGGCGGTCAGCCGCTCCGCCCGCCACTCCCGTACGCGCGGCGGGGTGATCTCGTCCAGGTCGAACACACCGAACGTGGGGACGAGATGGAGCCTGAGCAGCCGGTTATACAGCTCCTCCGTGAGGGGAGCGACGCCCCTTTCCACCACCCACTTCGTCGCGTACTCCTCGAAGTTCACCGCGCCGGCGTCCGGGTCCCGCCACGCGTCGCGGGTCATGTCCGCTTCGACCTGCGAGAGCCAAATCTCGGCATCGGTCTGCGTCTCGAACGTCTCGGGCGCCCGGCGGCGCTCCCCCGCCGGGTCCAGGTAGGAAGCGGTCCAGCGGCCGGAACGGTACTGCCTGACAGCACCGAACCGACGCATCGTCATCTTCTTCACGTTCTTATTGCGCTTGGCCATCAAGCGGCCCTCCTCATGCGGCGACGGGGCCGGATCGGTTCAACGGTGTTGGCGGCAAGGAACTCTTCGACGGCACTCGCCGGGAAGCGCACGTGGGCACCGACCTTCAGGTAGCGGATGCGCCGCTCAGCCACGAGACGGCGCGGAAATCGCTCGGTGGTGCCCAGCAGCTTGGCCAGGGCCTTGACGTTCATGTACGTCTCTTCCAGTGGCGCGGGCCTGGCCGTGCTGGGCACGACTGCGAGCCTGCGACCGGGATGAGCAAGGTTGGCCATATCGCCCAACTCCTGTCCTCAGTGCGCGGCGTGGTTGTCCGAGGTGTGGATTTCTGCGTCACCGCGTCACCCGCGTCATCCGGGACTTTGACCTGCGGTTTTGGGTGACGCAGCCTCGTGGGTGTGCGTCACCCGTGCGTCACCTCCTGCGTCACCGGATGACGCGAGGTGACGCGGGTGACGCAGGGGTGACGCAGGATTGGCCGTCTGCGTCACCCCTGTCTGTGCTGATCAGGGGCCGTTTTCCGTCCCGGGTGACGCAGGTGACGCAGACCTTCCCTACTTAGGAAAAAGGCAGGGGTGTCTGTAGTAGTGGTGGTGACTCTTCAGGCGAAGTGAGGGGCCCTTCGGGCACGCCTTTTGGGCGGCGTTCCGCCGAACAGCAAGAGGAGCACCCGTGCCGGGGTGCTCCTCTTGCTTGTCCCCCGGGGGTGGCCGGGACGTTCAGAACGCTGCCCCTTGCTCCGGCTGCTCGGGGGGCGGGGGTGCGGCCGGGCGGATCATTTCGAGGTAGCGGCCCGTCTTGGTGCGTCCGCTGTCGATGAGTACGCCCCGGGCGGCGAGGGTGGGTTGCAGGCGCTTGAGGCGGTCTGAGAGGACTTTGCCCGTGGTCGGCCACCCTTTAGGCAGGGGGCGGAGCTCCTCGCCGCTGTAGAGGCGGCTCAGGGCGTTCAGCCACTCCGTGGACGTCATGCGCTGCTCGCCGCCGGGATTCATGGTGTCGGCGTGCTGGAGGACGGTCTGCGCCAACAGGTCGCCCTCGATGACGTCGTCGTTCAGGTCGTCCAGGCTCGCCCGGTAGGCGGGCAGGGCCCCGAGCCCGGTGGCGGCGTCGAGTTGGGCGCAGAGGTGGGCGAAGTCCGCCATCCGCAGATCGGTCGGTGTCTCCGCCACGGCAGCCCGGACCTTGACCGTGAGATCGAGGAGCGAACCGAGGACCACGGGCAGCACCTCTTCGTATTCCGCCCACAGCTCCGCTTCGGTCCTGCGGACCGTGGGCCGCTCCAGCCGCAGGGGCAGGAGCCGTTCAGCGAGGTCCGGGCGGATGACGCCGACGTCGATCCCGGTCAGCAGGAGCGGGCGGCGGTAGCGGGCCCGGTGCACGTCCCCGTCGGTGAACAGGGCGCGTTTGACGGACTCGGCTCCGGTGACGATGCAGCACATGGCGTCGGACAGGTCCGGCGTCATGTGGGACAAGTTGTCCAGGGCGGTGACCCATCCGGCGGCCACGGCCGCGATCAGGTTCTCCTCATCCTTCGGCGCCCGGCGCAGGTCCCCGCTCATGCCCTCCACGATCCGCACCAGCATCCGCCCCCCGGTCGACTTCCCCGCACCCTGGGGGCCGGTGAGGAACGGGGCCGGGACGGGGACACCGGGACCGAGGCAGCCGATCAGCCAGGCGATGGCCAGGCACTCGGTTTCGGCGTTGGCGAAGTTGCACAGCCGCATCAGCAGGTCGATGCCCTTGCCCTCGGTGTCCTTGACGGGCAGGGGGAGTTCCCCGGTGAGCTGGGTGCGCCGCCAGCACACCTCACGCAGGTCGGGGACCGTGATCTCCCACCCGGTGGGGTGGATACGGACGGACTGCCCGTCGGCTCGGCCGAGGTCCAGCCAGGTGGCTCCGTCGAAGCCGGGGGCGACACGGATGTGCACGGCCTGGGTGGTCTCGGTCATCGCCAGCGCCTCGATCAGGTCCAGCGCTTCCTTGAGCGCGGTGCCGTTGAAGACGCCGACCCCGTCCTTGAACATGCCGACCATGAGTTCCTGCCGGTGGCTGCCGGTGGTGCCCTGGGAGCGGATCGGCCGGGCGACGGGGTGGCCGTTGCGCTGGGCGTAGACGGTGCCGTCTGCGGTGCGGAAGTACCGGAAGTGGGACTGCGCGTAGTCGCTGATGATCTCACGTGCCGGGGTCTTCTCGTCCTCGGACATGGCTCACATCCCCAGTGCGGTGCGGGCGTTGGACCACGCGTCGACGCAGTGCCGGGCGGTTTCGCCCTTGGTCTGCGCGGCGGCGAACAGCCGGGCGGCGTGGGTGTCGGTGAGGCACCCGCACCGGCCGTGCGTGGACAGCACGGCGAGGAACGTGCGGTACACCGTGGTGTGCACGCCGCTCGTGGCGGCGGTGATGTGCTGTTCCGCCATGGTGATGCCGCGCTCCAGGTAGGCGGGGGTCCGGTGTCGGCACTCCCCGCCCCCAGCAGGCATCGGCGCGGTGGCGGGCCGGACCGGCGCCGGCTTCTTGACGATCAGCGCCCGTACGGTGTCGGGCAGGGTGGTCATGGTGCCGGCGCCGGGGCCGAGCCACCGGGCATAGGCCATGGCCGACTTGATGTCGACGCCGTCGCGGACCGCGTTCGCGGAGAGCATCGCCCCCCGGTAGATCCAGTGCTCGCCCCGCGTCGTGGGCACCGTCCGCGTGGCGGGGAGGGCTTGGCGGGCCCACGCGACGGCTTCTGCGTGGTCGAGGTCGACGACGGTGACCCCGGCTTCGCCGGGGCAGAACGCTACCGCTTGCGCCTGCCGCCACGCAGTCGCCCAGTCGGGCGAATCGATGACGGCGGGGTTGACGGTGGCGGCGGCCCATCCGTGGCAGGGGCGGGGGCAGGTGCAGGGGCCGGGCGTCTTCATGTTCGGCCGGCCGCCGCAGGCGTTGTCCCGACAGGTGGGGCAGTTCCCGAACGGGACCTTCCCGGCCCGCAGCGGCAGCACGGGCACGCCCCGGGCGGCCAAGTCCAGGGCGGTACTGAGATGACCGGGTACTCGCCGGAGGGGGGTGGGTTGGGTCATGCTGGTGTCTCCAGTTCTGTGAGAAGTGCTGGCAGACGAGGGCGGCCCCAGACTTTGGCGAGGCGGGGGCCGCCCTTGCGCATGTCAGAAGGGCGGTTCGATGCCCCACGGGTCGCGCGCGCCCCGGCGGCGGTGACGGATGCGCGGGAACCGGAAGAGGGTCCAGCGGCGGGTTTCGTCCCAGCAGAGGCAGGGCTCCCACTCGGTGCCGGCGTACTCCCCTTCGTGGTCGCCGTGGTCGTAGCCGAACCCGCCGTCGCCGTCACAGCGGGGGCAGTCGGGGTCGGGGGTGTCGGTCAGGATCAAGGTTCGGCGGTCCCAGCCGGTGAGCTGGACACGGAGTCGGGGCATGCGGGGGCTCTTTCGTGCCGAGGTGGAAGTGGAATCCCTGCCGTCGATGTGGCAGGGAGGCTTGGGCACCCCCTTGTCGGGGTGCGTGCGGTGGGGGTTTCGGGGGGCTGGCCTGCGGTGCCTCCCTGCCTCCCTGGCGGATCATTTGTGCTGGTCAAGGCCAGGGAGGCGGGGTCAGGGAGGGGGGTAGGGACTTCTCCCTGCCTCCCTGACCCTGCGGGGGTCGCCTCCCTGCTACTCGGCGGCGGAAGCGGAACCGTCCGCGCCGAGGTTGGTGAGGTGGCGGGCGAGCCGCTCGCGGCCGATGGTCATGCGGCCGTCGGACTTGTAGGGCTCGGCCCCGGTGCCGTCCAACACCCGTTTCAGGTCGAGGAACGACCACTCCCCGTACGCGTCCTCGCTCAGCGCCGCGAGGCGCTTGAGGACGTCCTGGGTGAGGACGCGGGAGGCGTCTCCCAGGACGGTCATGATGTCCGCGATCGGGTCCCGGTCGGCTTCGTGGTCGACGGTGTGGAGGGTGGTGACGCCGTCGCGCAGGGCCTTGGCCCGGTCCGCGACCACGGCGGCGTCGTCGGTGCTGATGTAGTGCGTCCGCACGGTGATCGCGGCCTGTCCGGCGGGGATCTTGATCCCGTCGGAGGCGACCACGACGGTGCCCTTGTCGAGCCCGGGGCGCAGGAGGTTCGGTGCGGCCCCGCCGTCGACGGCCTTGTCACCGAGCGCCATGCGGGCCTGCGACTCGGTGCCGAGCGCGAGGGAGGCGCGGGTGTGGGCGCCTTCGCGGACCAGCTTGGGAAGGTTCTGGTCGGTGGGGTCCTGGGTGCCCTGGTAGAGCAGCACGTCCACGGCCCGCCCCTGGTTGTGGATCTTCCTGGTGGCCATGAAGTAGCGGGCGGTGGCCTTGGACCCGCCGTAGGGGCGCTTCCGGCCGTCCACGACCGGGCACATGAACGCCACCTGCGCTTCGTCCACGATCCCGATCAGCGGCGTGAAGACGGTGCCGGGCGGGGCCTGGATGCGGCGTTCCATCTCCGCGACCAGGTCTTCCACCATCTCCGTCGCCTCGATGACGTGGTCATCGGTCGGCCCCTGGATCAGTACGGTGGCAAGCCCGTCGAACATGCCCCAGTCCCCGACCCCCTTCAGGTCCGCCACCCGGAACTCGACCCGGGGGTCCAGGGCGAGCCACAGGGCCAGAGCTCGCAGGGCGGCGGTCTTGCCCTGATTGGACAGGCCGGTGATGAGCATGTGGCGCTGGTACAGGCTGATCAGGGCGGCATCGCCGCGCAGGTCCTGGCCCCAGGGGGCCCGGCCCTTGGTGTAGTCGGCGGTCAGGGTGGTGTCGGTCAGGAGCGGGGACGGGCCGATCGGCTCGTCCAGCGCCCCGCTGTCGGCGATCCACAGCCGCACGGTGCGGGCGGCCTGCGGGATCGTGATGAACACCTCGTGCTCGTGCCGGGCCAGGTTCTCCGCCAGCTTCCGCCGGCGCCCCTGCACCTCGTTGGTCGCGACGCCGGAGGGCAGGGTGACGTCCACCTCGACCCCGCACCCGGCGATCCGGATCGGGCCGAGCATCGCGGCCCCCGCGTCCCCCATCTCCTTCACGGCCTTGCGCAAGGGCGCGATTCCCAGATCCCGCAGGGCGGTGACGACGACGGACGGGGTGATCGGCGCTCCCGCGTCGGCCGAGCGGACGGGCAGCACCCACTGCGGTGCGGCCTGCTGGTGCCGCCCCACCCCCCACAGGGCGAGGAGTCCCGCCCACGGTCCGAGGGCGACCAGCGGCCCCCACACCACGGTGATGATGACGACGATCCAGCGGATCAGCTCGATCAGCGCCAGGGTGGGGGTGGCGACGTCGGCAACGTTCTCGTTGGCGACCGCGAGGATGATCCCGAGGAGCAGCAGGCCACCGGCGGTGATGCCGAGTCCGGCCGCCGCCCCTTTGGCCGCCTTGACCGGGACCGACAGCAGGTCCATGCGCCGCTGGTGGCGGGCCGCGCGGAACCGCTGGCCGCGCTCCTCCCACTCGGTGGCGAGGTCGAGGTTCCCCGCGGCTTCGGCCGCCCGCAGCATCCGCTCGTACCGGGCGGCGGTACGGCCCTCCCACGCACGGCGGGCCACGATCCGCCCCCCGCCCACCACGTACATGCCGTGGCGGACGGTGAACCGGGCGGTGGAACGCGTGCGGTCGTGCACCGCAACCCTGCGCACGGCGCGCCCGGTGCGGGCGATCCGCGATCCCGCCGGTGCGACCGGCGGAGCCGTCGCGGTGGTGGGCTTGGTGAGGTCGGCGGCCACCGGGTCGGTGGTGCCGGGGGCGGGGCGGTGGTCGTCCAGGTGGTGCACGGTCCCCATTCCGGGGTCCGCGACGGCGGGTTCGGTCATGATGAACGTGCCTCTCCTGATCAATGGCTTGGGTGGGGTGTGGTGGGGGTGGCCGGTTTCCTTGGCCGGGTCCGGCCGCCCCCGCTCAGGTGCGCTCGGCGCGGTGTATGGCCCGCTCCGCGAGGCGTACGCGTTCCTCGGCGTCCTTGCGGGCCTGGCGGGCGGTCGCCTTGTCGGTGCGGGGGGCGGTGCGCTCGGTGGCCTTGGCGGCGGCCAACTCCTGCCGGGCGGTGGCCTGCACCTCGTGCAGCGCGGCCAGTTCCCGGGCGCCGCGCTCGGCGGCGGCGGCGTCGATGGCGTGGATGCGGGCGGTGACCCTGGGGTCGACGTTGTCCGCGAACGCCTGCTTGAAGCCCTTGCGGAACAGCCTGCCGCGCTCGCGGTTCTCGGCCTTGGTGTAGCTGTGCACGGTGAACCTCCCACAGGTGGGGCCGGACTGTCCGGCTCCCCAACCGCCCCCGCACAGAGCTGAGTTCGGGGGCGGCGGGCAGCCGTCAGGCGGGCCGCAACTCGTGGGTGTGGCAAAGGACCGGGCCGATCAGCGGCCCGATTGCGTGCACGGTCCAGCGGCCCCCGGTGAGGGGGCCGGGCGGGTTCTCATCCACGATCCGGCCGGTCTTGCCGGCGGCGCGCGGGTCGTCCTGGCACGAGACGATCCGCACCTGGTCGCCTGCCTGGAACATGGGCATCTCCTTCCGGGTCAGCGGCGCTTGCGGCCGGTCTTGCCGTGGGTGCCGCCGACCGATTTCACGACGGTGACCATGCCCCAGGCGCAGACGGCGGCGACCAGGGCGAGGAGGGCGAGGTTCGCGGCGATGGCGGTGAGGACGCCGACGAGGAGGGGGCCGAAGTAGACGCCGGCGGCGACGGCTCCGGCGCCCATGCCGGAGCCGAGCGCGAGACGCTGAACGGTGCGGTCCGGCGGGGCCTGGTGGACGTGCACCACCTGCGGGACCACGTTGGTGGGCTGGTAGGTGGCGGGGAGGTGGTCGGTGTAGGCGGGGGTGCCGTCCGGGAGCTGCACGACGGACGGCAGCCGGGTGGCGGGCAGGTGCTGTTCCACGCGGGTCCTTCCATAGGCGGGGTGGTACGGGGAGTGCCCCGGGCCGGATTCGATCCGGCAGCCTCACGCCGTGATCCGGGGCGGTGGTGCGTCAGCCGGTGGCGCGGTCGGCTGCGTCCATCTCGGCGTTGAACTGGGCGTATTCGGCCGCGTCGGCTTCCTCGAAGTCCGCGTTCACGTCGTGCCGGCGGGAGCGCGTGTCGGTCGCTTCGGAGATCGAGGCGGACACGGCGAGCCGGGCGAGGATCTCGGCCTTGCGGAAGTTGTCGGGGCTGATGGGGCCCCAGGCCGACGTGTCCTTGGTGACGATGCGCTCGGCGGCGGCGCGGTACTCGGCGGCGTTCATGAAGTGGTGTCCTTCCAGGCGGGCGGGGTGTCGTGGCAGGGAACACACATGCCGAGCGAACGCGGGATGCAATACCCCACGTCCGTACGGCAGTTGGGGCAGGTGCGGCGGGCCCGCATCGCCGCAGCCAGAGCAGCGGCACGGGCCGGGGTCATGGGGCGCACGGGCTTGGCCCGGTCGACCCGGTAGAGGTAGGCGACCAGCGGGGCCCTACGTCGGCGGGGCCGATGGACCTCAGCCACGACGTCCTGACCACCCGGCCGCAACCCCAGCGCTCGAAGCTGACGGCGAGTGGCCAACCCGTCCGGGGCCAGACGCCACCGGTAGACGGTGGCCATCAGGCCGCCGCCCCACCCGCGCCGGCCGCCTGCTCGCGCTCGGCACGCAGGGTGTCGCGCAGGACGCGGGCCTTGGCCGGGGACGTCCGGACCGCCCGGCGGATGCCCTCGGCGGTCAGCTCCCGATCGGCCCAGTCGGCCGTAGCCGTACGGGCCTCGATCAGGAGCTGCTCGGCGGTACGGGCCGGTCGACTCGATCGGGCCACCTCGGGGACCCGGCCGGTCGCCCGACGCGGGCGGGTCGACTCGGCGGCCACCGCACCGGCCGGAACCCGATCAGTCGGCTTCACCAGGGACACCGCCGCAGCCGCCGGAAGCTCTCCCACGGCCGGGGTGGGAAGGATCGGCGCGGCGACCGATACGCCCAGGTCAGCCATAGACTGATTTACATATGTCTCGGCCGCTTCATCCTGATTCGGTGTGGTGGCCGGGTACTCGACCGGCCGGTCGATCGGCTGGTGGTGCAGGACCTTGGCAACGAGGTCGGAGCCGAAGTAGATCGACCCGACCGGCAGCGACGTCGCGAGCAGGACCAGGGCCCAGTTGGCGGGGTCCCAGTCGGCCAGTCGACCCCAGTCGACCACCTCGTCATGCAGCTCCGGGACGACACCGTGGACGTAGTTGAGGACGAGGGAGGCCAAGGTGTAGGCGGCCAGCACCCGCAGCGCGAACCGCCGCGCGTCCCCGGTCAGGACCAGCGTCGCGACCAGCGCCAACGCCATCAGCCCGTCCACGACGAACGGATAGAGCGTCGCGGCCGTGGGATCGGCCCCGGTCGCCGTGGCGACATCACGCAACGCGTTCCACGACACCCGGAACGCCATCCCCACCACACCGACCAGAGCGGCAACCAGCAGACCCTTACCGAAGCGATTCATGCCGCACCACCCCGGCTGTAGTGGAGCGCGAGGACCCATCCGGCGGTCTGGGCGAGAGCGCCGGCGGCAGCCACGGCCCGCCACACCGGGCGGCCGGTCGCGGTGGCGAGCGAGGCACCGATGACGGCCAGGGCGATACCGGCGAACACGACCAGCAGCGCCCGCCGGACAGCGGCGGTGTCGGTGCCGTTCATGACGCACCGTCCTTCCGCCGGACGTCCACGGACGCCAGCAGTTCGACGCGGTCCATGACCCCGGTGGTGCACTCCAGCCACGCCCACTCGGCACCGTCCGCGACGGCGAAGCCGAGGGCGGCCAGCACGTCTGCCCGCTCCTGCACCGTGGGCACCGGGCCCACCCGCTCGAACGAGTGCTCAGGCCAGTTCAGGCTCAGTCCGTCAGTGACGACGAAGAGCTCCCACTCACCGTCGAAGTTGTTGGTCAACCGCGCGCTGTACACCGTCATGCCGCACCCCCGGACACGGTGGTGTTCGTCGCGGCGGCGGTGAGGTTGGTGAGGTCCCGGCGGGCGGCCAGCACCCGCCGGCGGGCCCGGCGGATACGCCGCTCGTCCATCTCGGACGGGGTGCGGTCAATGGTCATGATCTGCGAGTCGAGAAGGGCGACCTCCGCCAGAATCACCGGGAGCTCCCGGTCGATCGCGTCCAGATCGGCGTTCGTCGGCTCGTCGTCGAACGGGTTGGCCGTAACAACGGCCTGAAGTGCTGCGATGCTCTTCATGGGTCTGTTCCTCTCAGACAGGAACGGCTCACCACGAACCCCCGGAGTTCACGCTCCGGGGGTTCTCGCCGTTGGAACCAGGAACCGGCTCCCCTCAGCCCCGCCCGTACGACACCGCCACGAAGGCGAGCCGGACGGGCGGAGGAGGCAACCGGCCGCAGCGGAAACTGCGGAAGTAGGGCGCCATCTCTCTGCCTGGCGCTCAGCAGGGCAGCTCACTGCGGGTGGCACCGTGGTGTTCTCCAGGGCCGCAGGATCGTGCGTACCGCGCCGACGCGCCGTACTACTGCCGACGACTCACCCGGCCGTCACGGGAGCGAGGACTCTCACCTCGCATCAGTTCACTGTTCAGTTCTCAAGGACCGGACGCTTCCTTTGGGCTCACTCCCGCTTCCGGGGCCCTCCGGGCACTCAGGTCGTGCACGTCGAAGCACCCCGAAGAGGGCCCTCCTGTCGCCCCGCTGAACTAGTTCTGCGGTTCGCTAGGACGATTAAGGCACGGACAGGCGCCGTGGTCAATAGAACTAGTTCAGAGAGTCGCGAACTCGCGGTACGCCCACACCGCAGCCCCGGGTATCCTTCTAGGACTAGTTCTGCGACACTGGAAAACGGAGCGTCACACACCAAGGGAGTCCTGAGTGCAAGAGGTCAAGGTTCCGAAGATTCAGCGACTGGCCGCTGAGCTTCGGGCGAAGATCCAAGACGGGGTCTACGCCCCTGGTTCAGCGCTGCCCAAGGTTCGAGAGCTTCAGGAGTCCGAGGGGGTCGCGTACCAGACCGCTCGCGACGTGTACCGAGTGCTCGAAGATGAGGGCCTGATCATTTCCCGGCGAGGCGAGGGGACGTTCGTCTCTCCGATCCTCGGCAAGATCCACAGAGATGGGACTGGCCGCTACATCAAGAAGGCCCGCGAGGAGTCCGGCGCGCGCGGCGCGTTCGCGGCAGAGATCGCCCGGCTTGGCATGACGTCGACGGCGTCCACGGTGATCAGCCGGGAGCGACCGCCGAAGCAGGTCGCGCGGATTCTCGGTATCCACCATGCGGCGAAGACCCTCGTCAGGGCGAGGGTCATGCGTGCTGACGCTACGGTCGTCCAGGTGGCCACCTCCTACTTCCCCGGTGACGTGGCGTTCGGGACGCAACTGGAGCAGCAGGACACGGGCGACGGCGGGAGCAAGTCTCGCCTTGCGGATCTCGGGTACCAGCAGGTTCGTATTCGAGAGTCCGTGGATGTAAGGCTCCCGACCAAGCAGGAAGCCGAAGCGCTCGGTACTTCTGCGGACCGGATGGTCTACGAGATCACCCACGTCGGCCTGACCGAGGACGACAGGGCCGTGGAAGTCTGCGTGCATGTCATGCCCGTCACCCTCTGGTCGCTCAGCTATGAGTGGCCTATCGACCAGACCGCTGTCTGAGAGGAAAGATCGAAGTGAGCAGCAACACCGCAATCGTCCGTGACGCTACAGAGCGCTACCGCACCGAGCGCCGGGAGGCCGGCGAGAGCCGCGGGGCCTTCGAGACCGAGATCAAGCGACTGGGCGGCTCGCCTCGCGTGGAGACTGAGGTCCGTCGTGATACTGCTCCCGCGCAGGTTGCCGACCTTCTTGGCATCACCAGTTCCGACCAGGCTGTGATCCGCGCGCGGCACATGTACGACGGAGAGCGCTTGGTGCAGCTCGCCGACTCCTACGTCCCCATCGACGTGGCCGAGGCCGCGAGCATCGAGAACCCTGACCCGGGGCTTGGCGGCATCATCAGCCGGATGCGCGATGCAGGCTTCGAGCAGACCGAGGCAGTCGAGGAAGTCTCGCTGTACGAGGCCACTGCCGTTGAAGCCGACGCGTTTGGTGTCGAACCGGGCAGCAACCTCCTGCAGATCACGCACACTGGCTACACCAAGGGTGGACGCGCGGTTGAGGTCACCGTTCACCGCCCCAGCCCCGGCTGGGTTCTCCGGTACAGCCCGCCGATCAGCTAGCCCCATCCTCATCGCAACGACCCGCGCCTCATGGCGTGGGTCGTTGTCGTTGCTTAGGACATGAACGGGCGACTCAGGGCTGTTGCAGCGAATGTTCGCCGCTCCACCTGCGCACAACCTCAGCACCACCTAGGGCGGTCAACCACGGTCAATGCCGGAGACTCCGGAGGCAGGTGCAGTGACCCCCGGGAGATGCAACGCAGCAGGTCACAGCACTAAAGCAGGAACGCAAGGGCAAGATTCCCAAGCTCAGAGCGCGAGTTCGATTCTCGTCACCCGCTCCACGACTGAGGCCCAGGTCATCGACCCGGGCCTTGTTTGTTGTCTGGTCCACTACTTCAGGCGTCGCGCACCGCACCAGAAGGCTTGTCCTTGGCCTTCGCACGGGCGGTGCGAACGAGGTCGTCCAGGCCGCCGGCCACTTCCTGTTGCCGCTCAAGGTCGGAGTCCTGGTAGATCAACGCAGCCTCTCAGAGAATCGCCCGGCTCGGGATCGCATCGTGGACTCACCACGCCCTGGAGGGGCCGGCACCCCGGACAAAATGAGCGAGACGTGCACGCAGTCAGTCTGCCGCCGGTCCGGGTCCATAGTCCGCCTTGAATCCGCCCACACCGTCCGCGAGGTGGGCCAGCCAGCCGCTCGGGGAGTATGGCCGGGGTGGGTCGACCTCCATGCCCAGCTCCGCCACCGCGAGGGCGTAGTCGGATTCTTCGAGGGCGAGGGCGAGCAGTTCGTGCAGCTCGCCCATGAGGCGCACAACCAGCTGCGGATCCGTCGTGGCGGTGTAGTCGCGTACGGCCGCGTCATGGTCCGGGAACTCGTCCGGCATGTCCTGCGAGAACCAGCCCCCGAGAAGCTGGCCGAGCTCGGGGAAGCGGGCGTGCCACTCCCAATGGGTACGAGGGGTGGACGGGGGTGGGACTTCACCTTGCTCAATGGACCGCTTCAGGTGGTCCGCGACCACGAACAGCCAGTCCTGAATGGCCGGTTCGGCAAGGCCGATATCCGGCACGGGGTAGAACTCACCGAGGCTCAGGCGCAGCCGGCCCGGCGGGTTACGCGCGTATTCCCGGATCTGGTGTTCGGCGGAAGCCAGGGCCCAGGGGCGGGTGTGCCAGGTGTGGCGGAGGTAGGCCTGGAGTGCCTCGCTCGGCTTGTCCGGCTCGTCGTCGGCCGGCATGCCTGAGTACGCGCTGATGACCTGGTCCAACTCGCCATAGCGGCGGTCGAACTCAAGCGGCTTCATGGACACGGCGCTCGTCCTCTACAGGTAGATCGGGACAGTGGTGAGCACGACGAAGCCGTGCGGACTGTTCGGATCACGCTTGAGCACGACACGCGCGGCGCGGACATCGACGGGATCGCGGCCGGCGAGCATCATCGCCTGGAGCAGTACGCGGCCGACGGGTGCCTCGCGGGAAGGCCAGGCGGCCTCGATGGCCAGGCGGGCGCGGGTGCTCTGGGCCAGCCAGCGATGGATCCTCTGGTCGTTGGCAGTCACCACCTGCTGGGTGGCCCAGTGGGCGGTTTCTCGGTCCGGGTAGGTAGCCGAACGGGTCCGTACGGTCATGTTGTCCACTTCAGCTTGCGTCGAACGACCAGATGAGGCCGACTTCATCGTCGGACACCGCAAGGAGCCCGAAGTCCCAGACATACTGGCTCAAAGGCCAGCTAGTAGACACGTAGTCATAGAAGTCCGGATTCTCACCGCCATGGCGGGTATTGGTGAAGAACGTCGACCCTTCGGGAAAGCGTGAAAGGATCGCCGCCGCATGGCGTTCCATCCCGGCTCTGCGCTCGGCAAAACCCTGTTGCAGCGGCACGTTCATCGCATTGGTCGCCAGCATGACGAGAAGACGCACCACCGAACTGCGCGGAACCTCGAACAGTCCGCTTCGCCACTCCGTAGCACCCTCCTCGTCGACCGGCGGAACGCGGAACGGAAAGGCGGGGTCCTCCAGCAACTCCGGCTCACCCACCTCCGGGTCCTTGCCCCGCCACCCCCGAGGGTCCGCCACCTCCCTGCGCATGATCGCGCCTACATCGGGCAGCCAGTCCTCCCCGGTCCGGGGGCCAACAGCGATGAATGAGTACCGCCTATACATCTCGACCGCCGCCGACCACGAATCGGCGTCCGGGCCTGTGGACGGCACGCGCGTCTGTTCGCGTTCAGGTTCGCTGCACATTCGGGGCCTCTCACTGGGGCATCGAGCTGAAGACGATGTAGGGCGGGTTCAAGTCCGGTTTATACAGAAGACGTATCGCGACTCCCTCAGTATCGCTCACCTCCGAAGGCCGACCGTCACCACCCACGATCGTTCCCCTGCCGGTGACCGCATTTCCGAGGAGAGGACCCTGAAGGGGGATGGACGGCGTCCGGATCTCTTTTGTCGGTTTCGGCGGCTCTTCGTTGAGCCAATCATCGATCTCAGCAGTATTGTCGCGGAGGCAGTACTGCGTGTATCGCTGAGCGGACTCGATGTCGGCATAGGTGGATGCGCCGGGAATCTTGTAATCGCCAGTGTCCGGCTTACGCTCGTCTCGAAGCCGCTGAAACAACTGCTCATCGGTCTTCCCCACGTGCTTGTCGAGAGCGTGTGCCCCGCCCACGCCTTCCTTCGCCGCAAGGTCCACCGAGTATTTGTGAGGGAACTGACTTTCCGGCAACTGCCAGCTGTGCTCCTTCTTGAACTCGTTCAACGAGCGCGCACCGAACCCCTGCGCCCGAGCCCGTTCCGCCTGGAACGTGGGCACGCTCTTGAGCGCCTCGTCGAGCTCGAACTCAAGCATGGCCAGCTTGCCCGCAGCGTCGCTGAACGCCTCGTGATAGGACCCGACCGCCGCGTCCATGGAAGCCTTGTCCATATGGGAACGAAAAGTCAGAACGACTTCTGCGAACACGAGCCCGGCCGCGAGCCTGGTTAGCTTGGAGAGATCAAGATCCGAGGTGAGGCTATCGACTGTCTTGTCCGCGGCCTCCTTGGCCAGACGCGTAGTGGTTTCCGTAGTCTTCTGACCCATGTCGGCCAGGTCGTCGAACAGCTTCTGAATGACATCCGCGCTCTTTTCGAGGACCTCGATGATGGGCCGCCTGGTGGCGGGGTCCACCTTCCCGTTGGTCTTCCAGTTTCGGGTGCCCTTCTTGGTGGTAACCTCGGCGCGCTGGTCGCGGGCCTTTCCCCAGCCCGTGGTTCCCCAGATCGTCTGGCAGAAGGCTCTCATCGCGGCCTGCCATTCACCGTTTCCCGTGGGGTCGGTGACGTAGGAAATCGCGTCCGTGAAGTCGTCAGCCGCCTTCTTCGCGTTCTTGGAGGTTTCCCTCCAGGCCCTGGCGATGTCGCGGAACTCGTCTTCCTTGACCCCTGGCGTCTTCTCATGGATACGGCCGAGTCTCAGCCCCTCGTCAACCACGGGCTTCATAATGAACATGAGGCCGCCCCGGAACACGCACCCTGTCAGGCTCCCGATCTCACTGCCAGCCTCGTGCCCCATCCGTGCCCAGCAGAGCGGACAACAGCGGTCAGGTGCGGTTCCCAGAGCCCGTAGCCATCCACCCCACCCAACGGAAAGGCGCAGCTCAGAGCCTCTTTAACAGCCCAAGAACCGTTGATTCCCAAGCTCGGAGCGCGAGTTCGATACTCGTCACCCGCTCTCCAATGCAGGCCCTGGTCGATGACCGGGGCCTTTCGCTTGCCCTCCAGCGGCGTCGGTCCAAATCCTTGCCCCGCAGTGGACTGCCGGAGAGCAGCGGCTCTGTCATCACCCGACGCATGCGGTCGCAACCATCAAAGCAGGGCCTGTAACTCAAGCCGATCCTCGCATACTCCAGTATGATTGGACTCATGTCCTCGACGACTCGCATCACCGTCACGCTCCCCAGCGACCAGGTGGCGGAGCTCCGCAAGCTCACGGACAACGTCTCCGGCTACGTGGCGGAAGCCGTAGCCCGCCAGATCCGGCACCAGCTCCTGGGCGACGACCTCCGCCGTCACGAGGAGGAGCACGGCCCCTTCCGCGACGAGGAGCTCGCCGAGGCTCGCGCGAAGATCTTCGGCTCCGCCGGCACCTCAACGGGCGCGGATGCCGCGTGAGCGAACGCGTCGAAACCGTCGTCCTGGACTCGGAAGGGCTCTCCGCCTGGATCGCGCAGGACCGCAAGCTTCTCGCGATGCTTCAGGTCTTCCATGACATGGGAGCCGACCTGGTCATCGGGGCCAACACCATCGTGGAAGTCAGCCACTCCCGCACCAACATGCCCCGCCTGAACTGGGCCCTATCCCGCGTCAAGGTGGAGCCCGTCACCGAGCAGGCGGCGAAAGCAGCAGCGGAACTTCTCAAAGGTGCCGGACTGCACGGGCACAAGTACGCCATCGACGCCACAGTCGCCGAGGTCGCCCTGCGTCAGCCGAAACCCGTCGCCCTCCTGACCTCCGACAGCGACGACATGACCAAACTCTGCGGAAACCAGGTCCGCATCATTCCTCTCTGACGCGCCGGCCCACCCCGAACACCCCCAGGCAGGGTCCGCTGTATCGCCCTCGCGTGCCCCATCCGTGCCCAGCAGAGCGGACAACAGCGGTCAGGTACAGCATCCAGAGACCATGGCAACCCCAGCTTCCTCGCAGGAAAGTGCAGCTCAGAGGCCTTCCGGAGACTCAAGCACCGCTGATTCCCAAGCTCAGAGCGCGAGTTCGATTCTTGTCACCCGCTCCACGACCACGGCCCAGGTCATCGACCCGGGCCTCGTTCGTTGTCTGGAAGATTCAGGCGTCGCGCACCAGATCCGGGCCAGGCGGTGCGCCCCCTAAGACTCGGACAGCCACCGGCGGCGGCCCTCCGGCAGCCCACCTCGGCCGGGGGCGGCCCTGCAGCCACCCGCGGAGGGTGCGGCCCTCTGCCACCGCCTCTCCGCCCACGCCGCCTCGTCTCGGCGCGAGAACCGAACGTCCGACGTCCACGGTCCCACCTCGCGGCTGTCCGTTCGTCAGCGCACGCCGACTTGCACGATCTTGGTGACGCTGCCCGAGAATGAGATCCTGTTCGCACCTGCATTCAGTGAACGCAGCTTTGCACGGGGGGACTTCGAACGATGGCTGTAACCGTGCCCGATTGGGCCGACACCATGCTTGACGTCATCGGTATCAACTGGCCGAACGTCGATGAAGACACGTACCGGGACATGGCCGACGCCCTCCGGGAGTTCGCCGAGGACGTGGAGGACGACGGTCACCTTGCCAACCAGCACGTGCAACGTTTGCTGTCCTCCGGTAGCGGCGAAGCCCTCGACGCGCTCAGCAGGCACTGGGGCAAGGTCAAGAACAAGCACGTGAAGGACCTGGCCAGTGGCGCGCGCACGATCGCCGGTGCCTTGGACAACGCGGCTACAGCGATCGAAGCCATGAAGTACGCGGCACTCGTTCACCTGGGCGTGCTGGCGGGCAAGGCAGGCATCTCCATGGCGCTGATACCGGTGACCGGCGGGCTCTCCATGCTCATCGGCGGAGCTGCCATCGCGGTCGCCCAGCAGGCCATCCGCCGGATCATCAAGGAGTGCATGGAGGAGGTCGTCGGATACATCGTCTCCGCCCTGACCGAGCCGGCCGTCGCCGCACTGGAAAACATGGCCGCGGATCTCGTGGTGCAGGTCGGCGCCAACATGCTCGGCCTCCAGGACGGCGTCGACATGAACCAGGTCGGCCAGTCGGGCAAAGAGGGCTTCAACGAAGGAGTGGCGGGGGCCAAGGATTCCCTCCAGCTCGCCTCGGCAGATGGCCCCGGGCCCGCCCCCGGCAAAGGCGTACACATCGAGCACGCGGAGCACACGCGCGCCAGCACCAGGCTGAACCTGGTCAGTGTCGAGGTTCACGGCAAGACCGCCGGCAAGCTGTCCAAGGCCAGGACTCAGCATGGCCGCACGCGGGGGAAGGACGACATCGCAGGCGCTCTGGACCCCGTGATTGACAAGGCGATGAAAGCTCTCGGCAAGGCCAACAAGGCGATGGGCAATCATCTCGGCGAGGCACTGCCGAAGGCGGTCAAGGAGATATCGGAGACCCAGAAGAAGATTGATCTGGATATCAAGGAACGGCTGGCCAGGGAAGGCAAGGTACGCGAGGGCGACGGGGAATCCGGCCGGCGCTCCGGAGCGCCCCGGGACTCCGCTCACACCAAGGCCGACGCTCTGAAGAACGCCAAGGACGAGCCGCGACGTAACGCCATCTCGCTGGAGAAGAAGACCTGCGAGAACGACCCGGTGGATGTCGCCACCGGGGAGATGACCCTGCCGCAGACCGACCTGGTCCTGCCCGGAGTCCTTCCTCTCGTCCTGCGCCGGACGCATCTCTCCGGCCATCGCTACGGTCAGTGGTTCGGCCGCAGCTGGGCCTCCACCCTGGACGAGCGGATCGAACTCGACCCGGTCGGTGCGGGCGCGGTGTGGTCACGCGAGGACGGTTCCCTCCTCGTCTATCCGCGGCTGCCACTGCCCGGGGACGACGGCGTGCTTCCCGTGGAGGGCCCCCGGCTGCCCATCCGACACGGGGGCCAGGACAACGGAGAGACCACCTATCTCGTAACCGACCCTCGTTCGGGCCTGACGCGCTCATTCCGCGGCGGCCCGTACAACGCATCCTCCGCCTACTGGCTCAGGAAGATCGAGGATCGCAACCTCAACCGGATCGACTTCGCCCGACTCGGCGACGGCAGTCCGACCGCCGTCATCCATTCCGGCGGCTACCGGGTCACCCTGGCTGTCGAGGACTCGCGAGTGCGTGAGATGTCCTTGCGTACGCCGGACGGTCCCGTCACCGTCATGCGCTACGGGTACGACCCTCTCGGCAACCTCGACAGCGTCATCAACTCGTCCGGGCTGCCTCTGCGTTTCACGTACGACCCGGACGCCCGGATCACGTCCTGGACCGACCGCAACGACTCCACGTTCCGCTACGTGTACGACGACGTCGGCCGGGTGGTCCGAACCATCGGCCCGGACGGCTACCTGTCCTCCACGTTCGCGTACGACACCCATCCGGAAACGGGCGACCGCGTCACCCGGTACACGGACTCCCTCGGCGCGACCAAGGTCCACCACTTCAACGACCGGCTCCAGGCCGTCGCGGAGATCGATGCGCTGGGCGGCGTCACCCACCGCAGCTTCGACCGGTACGACCGGCTACTGTCCCGGACCGACCCCCTCGGGCGTACCACCACGTACACCTACGACGATCGTGGAAACCCGGTCCGGGTCGAGCACCCCGACGGCGCTGTCTCCCGCATCGAGTACAACGAGCTGAACCAGCTCGCCGCCGTCTCCAGGGCCGACGGCGGGACTTCGCGGCAGGAGTACGACGGCCGGGGCAACCCGACGCTCTTCACCCGGCCGGACGGGTCCACCACCCGACTCACCCACGGCCCGCAGGGCCAGCTCATCGGAGTCGCCGACTCCCTGGGCGCGCTGGACCGGCTGCGCTGTGACGCGGCCGGTCTGCCGCTGGCGGTCCGCGGGCCGCTCGGTACGGTCACCCGCTACGCCCGGGACGCGTTCGGACGCCCGGTGCGCATCACCGACCCCCAAGGCCGCACCACCGAGCTGGAGTGGACGGTCGAGGGCAAACTCGCCCACCGGACGGACCCCGACGGCTCGCAGCAGGCGTGGACGTACGACGGCGAGGGCAACTGCCTTGCGCACACCGACGCGGCGGGCGGCGAGACCCGCTTCGAATACACCCACTTCGACCTGGTCTCCGCCCGCACCACACCGGGCGGCGCACGCCAGGAGTTCACCCACGACACCGAGTTGCGCCTCACCCGGGTCACCAACCCCCAGGGGCTGACCTGGGATTACACCTACGACGCGGCAGGCCGCACCAGCGCGGAGACCGACTACGACGGCCGCACCCTCCGCTACTCCCACGACTACTGCGGCCAACTCCTCTCCCGTACGAACGGACTCGGCCAGACGGTCCGCTATGAACGCGACCTCGCAGGCCGGGTCACCGTCAAGGACGCCGACGGAAGCGCCACGCGCTTCGCCTACGACATCCACGGCCGCCTCGCCTCGGCGACGGGCCCCGACAGCGAGCTGTCGTACGTACGGAACAGCTCAGGCAGGGTCCTCCGGGAGGTAAGCGACGGCCGCGAACTGGTCAACACCTACGATGAGACCGGGCGGCGCACCCGTCGCGTCACCCCGTCCGGTGCCGTCAGCTCCTGGTCCTTCCCGGCCGGCCGCACCGCCGAGCTCGATGCCTCGGGCCACCTCCTGAGTTTCCGTTTCGACGAGACGGGTCGCGAGACCGGCCGCCGGATCGGTGACGCGCTGACCGTCGACCTCGCGTACGACCCGGCGGGGCGCCTGATCGACCAGCTCGTCCGGACGACCGGTGACCAGGTCCTCCAGCGCCGCACGTACGCGTACCGCCCCGACGGCCATCTCGCTTCGGCCGAGGAGCTGACCGGAGGCCGCAAGACGCTGGAGGCCTCCCGTGACGGCCGGGTCACCGGCGTCACGGCGGAGAACTGGACGGAGCGATACGCGTACGACGAGGCCGGGAACCAGACCAGTGCCTCCTGGCCCGGTGCGGGCGACGCCTCCGGGCCGCGCGAGTACGCCGGAACGCGCATCACCCGCGCGGGCCGTGTCCGGTACGAGCACGACGCCCAAGGCCGGGTGATCCTGCGCCAGAGGACCCGCCTCTCCCGCAAGCCCGAAACCTGGCGCTACGGCTGGGACGCGGAGGACCGCCTCGTCTCGGTCACCACGCCGGACGGTACGCGCTGGCGCTACCTCTACGACGCACTGGGACGGCGCTCGGCCAAGCAGCGCCTGGCCGAGGACAGGGCGACGGTGGTCGAGGAGGTGACCTTCACCTGGGACGGCGACACCCTCTGCGAACAGACCACGTCCACGGCGGGCTCCCCGGATTCCATCGCCCTCACCTGGGACCACGACGGCGTGAAGCCGGTGACCCAGGTGGAACGCCGGCTCGTGGGCCAGGCGGAAGTCGACAGCCGCTTCTTCGCGATCATCACCGACCTCATCGGCACGCCTCGTGAACTGGTCGACGAACAGGGCGAGGTGGCGTGGCGCACCCGTTCCGCCCTGTGGGGAGCCACGTCGTGGAACCGCGACGCCGACACGTACACGCCTCTGCGCTTCCCCGGCCAGTACTTCGACCCGGAATCGGGCCTCCACTACAACCGCCACCGCCACTACGACCCCGAGTCGGGCCGCTACCTCTCCCCCGACCCGCTCGGCCTGACACCGGCCCCGAACGCGGTCACCTATGTCGACGACCCGACGCGGTGGATCGACCCGCTGGGTCTTGCGGGGTGCCCGCACCGGAGCGGGGAACACAAGCACAGCGTGGTGCTGGGCATCAACAAGAAGCCCGATTTTGCCTCGAATTCCCTCGCCAGGCATCTCCGCGCCAACGGCGATCCGGGAGCCCACACCTACAACGGTGACGACTATGCCGGAGTCGAGGAAAGCGGGCCGGTCTGGATGACCAACGTGATGGGGGCCATCGGGGATCGCGGTACCACTCTGTCGATCACGCTCGACGGAATGCCCAACAGCAGTGGCAGGGTCGGGAACTGGAGCTCACCCGAGGATATTGTGGACGCTTTCCAGAGCGCGGCACGGAATGGAGCTCCGTTCAACACCCTGCACGAGGACAACTACCCTGGCCAAGGCCACGGCACAGCATGGGAAATGAGCGAAGTCGCCTACGCAGTACGCAATTACGATGGGGCAGCCGCGTGGGGAGACCCAGATGACGAACGTCCTGGGCGACCGTGGGAGGAGATAAAGTGGTACACCCGAAACGAGGAGGGGGGATACGAAGAAATCACCGTACCCAAGCCGAACATTCCCGAGATACAACCAGACCTGTCGAACCTGCCGGCACACTTGAGGTAACGAAAATCATGGCGAGCAACGAAAATTCCCGAAGTGCAGCTGAGATCGTGGCAGCAGAGTGGTCCGATATCCTGTCCTACGGCACGGACCTCATCAATCCGGCCGTTCCCCGAGCTGCTTACCAGCACCCTTCGCTGCGCGAGCTCTGGCCCATGGTCAGCCACGGCGTCCTGTACCTGAGCCGGTGCACCCAGTACCCGTGGTCACGTGATGTGGGAACGGCGTTCCCTCAAAGCGCGGGCGGCTATCGAGTACGCCGTGAGTCCGATAAGACCCTCATCGGTGTGGCCGACACTGTCGAAGAGGCCTACGAGTTGATCGCCAACAATCTCCCTGACAACTGCGGGCCCGCCGTAGTCGGCACTGCGGACGACCTGTGATCGCAGCGCCTTCCCACAGGGGGGGCCGCGCCGGCATAGCGGCTCACGGGGCGGATGGTGCACGAAGACGAAGACCCGTCGGCGGTGCTGCTGAGGCGCATACGGACCTACTCCGTACGGACCACCGTGCGGACGGCCCACTGCGCGGTCATCGGACCCGTCACTCTTCGATCGAACGCTTCAGGTGATCCGCGATCACGAACAGCCAGTCCTTACGGAAAGGAGGGGTACTGCTCCAGTCCCTCGTCCCCTTGCTCGGGACCCCTGCCACGCCAGCCACGGGGATAGGCGAGATCCTGGACCGGACCCGGATCGCCGGCGAGGCCGCCGCCATCACCCGCAAGGGAAAGACGGTCGCCTACCTGGTGCCGGCCGAGTGGTTCGAGCAGATGGCCCGCGGGCGCCAGCCATACGAGGACCGACACGAGGCGGCCTGACCCACGTAGCACGAACCATGCCCGCCCACGCACTCCACTTCGATGGGTACGAGGGGGAACCCTGCGGTTGCCGCACATGCCCGAACACACGCCTCAAGCACTTCGGTTGGCGATTCAGGAACACGCTCCGCACCTCCTGCCGGACTTTGAGGCGCACTGGAAGCGCGTCATCGGCGACGCCTTCAACATCACGCACAGGTGGCTCCCGTTCCGTTTTCCGTCACCCGCTCCAGCACAGAACCTCAGACTGATGCCCCACGGTCGACGTGCCCCATCAGTGCCCAGCAGAGCGGACAACAGCGGTCAGATGCGGCTCTCAGAGACAGGGGCCCATCCACCTGCCCGCTGCAAAACCCCAGTTCAGGACCCCTCTGGCAGCCCAAGAACCACTGATTCCCAAGCTCAGAGCGCGAGTTCGACCCTCGTCACCCGCTCCACGAAAGCCGAGCAGGCCGCCGTGTCGCAGCAGTGACGTCACCAAGGGCTTGAGGTGCGGCCGGGGTGTCAGGCGGCGACGAGGTCCTGCTCACGGTCCGGCGTTCCGACCTTGGGCTGCTTGTTCGGCAGTGCGAGCCGGAAGACCTTGTGCCACGCGGAGAACACCTGCTTGGGCAGCGGGCCGGTGACGTACTCCAGCTCGTACTTCTCGAACAGCGCGCGCACCTTCACCGCGACCTCGGCGTACCGGTTGCTCGGCAGGTCCGGGAACAGGTGGTGCTCGATCTGGTGCGACAGGTTGCCGGTCATGAAGTGCATGGCCTTGCTGCCGCTGATGTTCGCCGAGCCCATCATCTGGCGCAGGTACCACTGACCGCGCGTCTCGCCCGTGATCGACCGGCGTTCGAAGACCTGTACGCCCTCGGGGAAGTGCCCGCACATGATCACAGAGTGGGTCCAGATGTTGCGGACCAGGTTCGCGGTGAACGTGGCGGCGAGTGTGGTGAGGAATGAGGGGCCCGAGAGCAGCGGGTGGATCACGTAGTCCTTGAGCACCTGCTTGCGGATCTTGCGGCCCACGGCCTTGGCCCGCGCGCGGAACTCCGGGTTCTTGCGGCGGCGCTTGTGGAGGTTCTTGCCGAGCTCCAGGTCGTACGCGGCGATGCCGTACTCGAAGAAGCAGGCGTTGAGGAAGTTCCACAGCGGCTGGCCGAGGTGGAAGGGGTGCCACTTCTGGTCCTCGTCGACGCGCATGATGCCGTAGCCGAGGTCGTTGTCCTTGCCGATCACGTTGGTGTACGTGTGGTGCAGCTCGTTGTGCGAGTGCTTCCACTGATCGGACGGCGAGACGTGATCCCACTCCCAGGTGGTGGAGTGGATCTTCGGGTCGCGCATCCAGTCCCACTGGCCGTGCAGGACGTTGTGGCCGATCTCCATGTTGTCCATGATCTTCGCCACGGACAGCCCGGCGGTGCCGATCAGCCACGCGGGCGGGAAGATCGAGAACAGCAGCACACCCCTGCTGACCAGCTCCAGCTTGCGCTGCGCCGAGATGACCCGCCGGATGTAGGCGGCGTCCTTCTCGCCGCGGTCGGCGATCACCTCGTCGCGGATGGCGTCCAGCTCGCGGCCGAGTTCCTCGATCTGCTCCGCGGTCAGGTGGGCGGTGGGGTCGATGGCGGTCAAGGTGCTCCTACCGTTCGATGTCGCAGGGGCCCGCCGCGGCGGACACACAGGTCTGGATGAGGACGCCCGGCTCGGCCTCGGTGATCTCGCCGGTGCGCAGGTCTCGGACGGCGCCCGCCTTGAGCGGAGTGACGCAGCCGAAGCAGATGCCCATGCGGCACCCGGAGGGCATGAGCACACCGGCTTCCTCGCCGATGTCCAGCAGCGGCGTGGCGCCGTCCGCGTCGACGGTCTTGCCGGTGGTGCGGAACGTGACCTCGCCGCCGTCGCCGACGACGGCGATGCTGGGGCGGAAACGTTCGGTGTGCAGGAGCTCATGGACGCCGTGCTCGGTCCAGTGCTTCTCGGCGGCGTCGAGCAGGCCCGCGGGCCCGCACGCCCAGGTCTCGCGCTCGGCCCAGTCGGGTACGAGTTCGTCGAGGCGGGCGATGTCGAGCATGCCGTCCGTGTCGGTGTGCACCTCGGTGAGCCGCAGTTTCTTGTCCGCGACCAGGCTGTGCAGTTCGTTGCGGAAGATCACGTCTTGCGGCTGTGGCGCGCAGTGGACCATGACGACGTCGTCGAACACGGTGTCGCGCAGCATGCCCATCACGGGCGTGATGCCGCTGCCGGCCGTCAGGTAGAGCACCTTGGCGGGCTTGGCCTGCGGCAGGACGAAGTCACCGGTCGGCTGGTCGAGCTGGATCAGCGTGCCCGGCTTCGCCCTGCGGACCAGGTGGTTGCTGACCTTGCCGTCCGGGATCGCCTTCACGGTGATCGTGACGCGGCCGTCCCGGCGGTTTGTCGGCGAGGTGATGGAGTAGGCACGCCACAGGCGCACTCCGTCGACGTCGACCCCGATCCTCACGTACTGGCCGGCTGTGTGGCCGCGCCAGCCCCGCCCCGGCCTGATCACGACAGTCGCGGCGTCATCGGTCTCGGAGTGGACGGCCTCGATGCGCCCACACAGGTCAGCGCCCGCACGCAGCGGGCTGACCAGGTCGAGGTAGTCCGACGGCAGCAGCGGCGTCGTGACCATCTCCAGCAGTTTCCACGCCCCACTGCGGAGGGCTCCACTCGTCATGACTCCAGCTTGCTGCGCCTCCAGGCGTAAAGTCCTGACCACAGGACGTAAATCTGGTCGACTGAATTGTTCGCAGGGAACAAAAAATGAGCTATGCAATCCGCAGGGCCAGCGAACTGACCCTGGATGAGACGACGATCACCGCGCTTCGGGCCGCACTCAAGACCACCGCCGACGAAGTCGTCCAGGCGATCATCGACGAGGTTCCTCCCTACGCCCATGCCTTGTCGGGCCGCATGGGCGCCACCATCCGCAGAGCCGTCCGCACCGCCCTGGGGCACTACCTGGACCTTGCGAGCGGGAAGGCCACAGGCGGCGACGCCGGGGACGCCGCCTACGAGCTGGGCCGCGGCGAGGTGCGCGACGGCCGTTCCATGGACGCCCTGCTCAGCGCCTACCGCGTCGGCGCCCGGGTCGCCTGGCGATGTCTGGCAGCGGGCGCCGTACCCGCAGGTCTGCCCGCCGCCGAGGTCGCAAAGTTCGCCGAGCTGACCTTCGCCTACATCGACGAGCTCTCCGCCGCGAGCGCAGCGGGCCACGCCGACGAACTCGCCGCCCGGGGCAGAGCCCACGAGCGCCACCTGGAACACCTGGCCCGCGACCTCCTCGCCGGCGCGAGCCCGGACGTGCTGCTGGCCTCCGGCCAACGGGCCAGGTGGCAGCCTCCGGTTTCGCTGACCGCCGTCCTGCTGCCCGCCGCCCAGGCCCGGCCTGCCTACCGGACACTCGACCCGAGCACCCTCGTCCTCGACGATCTGCCGGATGCCACCGGTGTGCTCCTCGTCCCCGATGCCGACCGATCACGTCTCCTGCGGCAGCTGACCGACCGCGCCGCCGTGGTCGGCCCGGCCCGGCCATGGACCCACGCGTCCGCCTCGTACGCACGAGCCGTACGCGCGCGCTCCCTTTCCTCTGACATTCGCGACACCGAGGACCACCTGCCCGACCTGGTGCTCAGCGCCGACGTGGACGCGTTCGCAGACCTGCGCGCCCGAGCCCTCGCACCGTTGCAGACCCTGCCCGCCGCAACCGCACGACGGCTGGAGGAGACGTTGCGGGCCTGGCTGCTGCACCAGGGCAGGCGGGACGAGGTCGCGGCGGCGTTGTTCGTCCATCCCCAGACGGTTCGATACCGGATGTCGCAGCTGCGGGAGCTGTTTCCCGATCTCGCATCACCACACCGGGTCCTTGAACTGACGCTGGCGGTCGGTCTCGGGGTCCGCTGACGCGTCACCCGTCTACCGCCGCGTCCGCGAGCGTCCGGAAATCGTGCACGTTCCCGGTGCCAACCCGCCATGACCCTGGAAACGGCTTTCCGGTCGTCGAGACAAGGGCCCGGCCGCTCGTCCCAGGGACCACCGCCGTCCCACGACAGCCCGGACCTCCCTCTCCGCAGCCGAGCAGCCGGCCGGCCAGGGCCGACCTGGCACACCGTGCGAGGGATGATGGGATGGAGTACGAAACGTGAGGTCAGGAGCTCCCATGACAAAGCTGGTTCACCGACCTCGTGAGGACGCGGAATTCAATTTCATCCTCGGGAGAAGCAAGGTTCCGGTTCTCACCTACTTCACCGGGGCATGGCCCAAGGCGATCGAGCCCTGTCGGGCGATGGATGTCGTCGCGGGCGACATCGCCGCCGCCTACACGGGCCGCCTGACAGTCGTCCGCACCGACATCACGCGCTGCCCGGCGGCAACCGAGCGATACGGGATCACCGGAGCCCCGTCCTGCCTCCTGCTGAAGGAGGGAGTGGCAGTGGCGCACGGCACGGGGCCTATGACCATCGACGAGGTACGGACGTTCCTGGACGGTCACCTCTGAGCTGCCGCTGCGGCTCCCGGACCGCCGCTTCTCGTCGCGTTCGAGGGGGGCGCGGGCGGTTTCACGGCGCGACTCACACCACCGAGCTGGGCGGTACTCCGCCAGCGTCACTGATCTGATGGGCACGCCGACGGAGCTGATCGACGGGGCGGCCGAGCTCGCCTGGCGCACGCGGTGCTTTCCCTGGGGGGATGATCGGGGCCGGCCGCACGCAGATCACCAGCAAGGCGGAACCATGGACCGTACCGGATCGACGTGGAAAAGCCCGGACCTGGCGGGCGACCGGGGAGGTTCCACTTCCAGGACCAGAGCGACAAGGGCGCGACGTACCAGTACGACTTCGAGGAAGGAAAGTTCGAAGGGCTTCCACGCAGCGTTGAGAAAGCTGTCGGAAGCAGTCCGGGCTTCATCTCGGGGATCAGGAAGGGGCTCGCCGCACGCGGCGAGGGATAGGCATGCGAAGCAATCCTCAGATGCGGGAGATCCTGCGGACGACAGATGTCACCGACCTGAGCGATCGGGACATTCCCCCTATGTTCCGTGAGGTCGTGGACCGCGGATGGTCCGTCACCGCCGCCGGTGGGCGCGTGCTGACCGATCTCCGTCCGGAGACGCCCGGCGTCTACGTCGACCGGCTCGCCGAGGAGACCACCATCAATGGGAGGGGCATGACCGACCATGACCTCCCGGCCGCACCGGACGAACGCACGACCCTCCTCGTCCGTAGGTGCCTGGCTTACGTGTGCGCTTGCCTCAGGAAGGCAGAGGAGGAGTTCCGTGACACTCGGGTGAAGGCGTACGTCTCCCTCTCCTTCGCGGATACCGAGGAGGCCCTGCTCACCTCGAACGTCGTCTTCTGCACCCCACTTCCCGACGTCCGCCCCTACATCCCGGACCTGGAGGCTGTTACGGACGCGGCCGTCGCGGAGATCTCGCTGGAGGACTGCTCGGTTGGGCCGTAATGGCCCCGTGACCGCCTCCTGCGCTCGTTTCGCTTCTCGTCACCCGCTCTATGACCAAGGACCGGGTCATCGATCCGGGCCTTGCTCGTTGTGTGGACCGGTTCAGGCGTCGCGCGCGAGATCCGCAGCAGGAGGCTTCTCCTCGGCTTCGGCGTCGAGATCCGGCGGCTGCCGTACGACCAGTCCCCGGACACCGTGGCGTCCCCGCTCTGGTGGGAGTACGGGGAATTCGCCCCCAGAGTGTCCTTCAAGGAACTACAGCCGGCGTCCTGGCCATACCAGGGCGGCGGCCAGCGGCTGGACTCGAGCGGTCGGCCGATCTACTACCTCGAGGAGTGGTACGAGTTGCCCAACAGCGACGTGGTGCTCTTCCAGCACCACCATGTCGGGCATCAGAAACCTGGCGAGCCCGGCTACCAGCCGGCGCACGTCCACGCCCGGCCGTGGGACGCCACCCGGCATGGACAGATCCAAGGCGCGGAGGAGCATTACGGCTATGACCTGGACTGATCTCGTCCCCAACCGGGATGTCTTCGCACCGTACTTCGACGAGGTTCCCGAGCTGTCGGGAGTCAGACTGCGGTCGGTGCACCTCGATGCCTGGGGCTCGGTGGTCACGCTGCGCCTGGACCTGCCCCGGTTTCCGGACCGCTGGGACCGGGGAGAGGGTGACACCATGCAGTGCCACCTCGCGTTCTCGCACGTGGAGGACTTCGAGATGACGGGGTGGCGTCCGCCGGTGGCGGCCGACGTCGCGCTCACGCCACTGCCCCGGCACCGGCTGGCCGTACGCGTGACGGCGCCGAAGCTCGGCCTGGCGTACACCTCCAACGCCGATGTACTGGCAGGGCGTCTGAGCGTCTTCACGCTGGGTCCGGACGGCGAGGACGACGGACCGCACCACTTCACGAGCATCCTGGGACGCAAGCTCTTCCCCACCGTCCCCGGGACCCATGTGAACACCTTCTATGAGCACCTCTGAGATGGACCTTCCCCTCTGGCCCGAGCTGGCGGCGCTCTACGAGACGCCGCCGGAACTCTCCTCCTGCCCGCTGTACTACGTGCACGTGGACGAACGGGGCACCTCGGTCACCCTGGGCTTCGAGACCGCGCGGCTACCGGACCACCCCAGGGCGGAGTGGGAGGGGAAGCAGTACAACACGGTGCGGTTCTTCGTCGTGTTCACCGGCGTGGACGAGCTGCGCATCACGGGCATCGCTGCGGAGGCTCCGGACACGCGCGACCGCACGGTGGGTGTCGTGGTGACCGGCACCGGGCGGCAGCGGGTCTCGGTGACCAGCGAGAACCGCTCCATCACCTTTTCGGCCGCGACGTCCGCGTTGACCCGGAGCCGCGTATACCTCCAGGGCTCGCCCTGATCGGCATCGCGCCGGCGTCCCGATGCCGGGGCGCGTACACACGAGACCGTCGAGCCCCGCTTCCGTGTGAAGGCACACGCCCTGGAAGAGGCACCGGCCGGTTCGTAGGGTCATGCTGTCCACTTCAACTTGCGTCGAACGACCAGATGAGGCCGACTTCTTCATCGGACACCGCGAGGAGCCCGAAGTCCCAGCTGTACTGAGACATCGGCCAGCAGCCGGAAACCCGCTCGTAGAAGTCCGGATTCTCGCCGCCATGGCGGGTGTTGGTGAAGAACGCCGAACCTTCGGGAAAGCGTGAAAGGATCGCCGCCGCGTGGCGTTCCATCCCGTCTCTGCGCTCGGGGAAACCAATGTGCCGCGGCACGTTCATCTCCTTGGTCGCCAGCATGACGAGGAGACGCACCACCGAACTGCGGGGAATCTCGAAGAGCCTGCTGCGCCACTCCGCAGCACCCTCCTCATCGACCGGCGGAACGCGGAACGGGAAGGCGGGATCCTCCAGCAACTCCGGCTCCCCCACCTCCGGGTCGTCGCCTCGCCACCCCCGAGGGTCCGCCACCTCTCTGCGCATGATCGCGCCTACGTCGGGCAGCCAGTCCTCCCCGGTCCGCGGCCCCACAGCGACGAATGAGTACCGATGGCGGTACATCTTGACCGCGGTCGACCATCCATCGGCGTCCAGACAGGCCGACGGCCCGCACCTCGGGTCGCGGTCAGGTCCGGTGCGCATTCGGGGGCCTCTCACTTGGGCATGGAACTGAACACGGTGCGCGACTCTCCTGGTATCGCCGGCCTCTGAGGGCTTGTCGTCTTCGCCCACTGGTGTCACGGAGACCGTACGAGGAGCGCGCGCCGAACGGCCGGGCACCTGCCTGCGGCATCTCCCTCACAGTGAAGAGGCGTCGGAGGACACCGAGGCCGGACCGGATCTGTCGGCGGCTCAACCGGGGCCGCACGCCGCTCCCGCACAGTGGACCGACCCTTCGTCGACATCCTCGTCACCCGTTCCGGAACAAGCCGTGCAGAGGTCAGAGTCGGGGATCGTCGATGTCGACTCTGAGCTCGCACTCCGAGGTTGAGCTGAAGGTTGCCACGTTTCCGGACAACTGGATCCGATCGAATGGATTGGATTCCGTGAAGAAAATTGCCCAGACGAGCGCACGATCAACGTTCAACCGCGCGATGAACCCCTCCGAACCGTACGATCCCTCGCCTCCCCACAGCAGCCCCTTACTCCCCAGGTCTACTGCGACCAGCCCATCGACCGCAGAAACCCAAGACGGATCGCTCTCCAGAATTTGGTCCAGGTCGAACGGGGCGAGCACCCTCAAACCGCTCGGCACGTCGGAGTCGAGGGCAACATCACAGGAGTTCCCGTCCGAAAAATACAGGGCATCTCTGATGGGAAGCTCGAAATCCTCCCATAGGCGTTCGATCATTTTCATTCTTGCTTATACTTCCCGTTGCGTACGTACTGCGGCCTCTCTGCAGTCCTGCCGGGGGACCGGCTCGCCCGGTTCATTCCTGCCCCATGAGATCCCGTGCTCATGCCGTCTCTATGCTCGCGACCACTGATCACCAGCGAGTACGGGCGGGCGTCGGCGGGTGCTGAGAATCCTGGAAGCACGTGGCCGACCCCGGGCGCTCCCCGGCAGCCCGGTCGATGCCGGGGCGGCGGAAGGCCTGGCGTGCGGGGCCGACGGAACCGGGTAACGTCTTTGTCATGTTCCTCCAAGCGCCGATTTACGAGTGAGAGCGTGATGGGCCCCTGCCGGCGTCACTCGACGTCGCCGCGTCGCCGCGCCTGTCCCCCACCGTTGAATCCGTAGATCAGGTCACCTCATTCCGGGAGAACCCATGACTGTCAGCAAGAACATCAACAACCCCGTGGGCATGGGCGGCGGCCAGCGTAAGAGGCTGTCCCGCGCCGAACGGCAGAACAACGGGCCGCACCGCAATCTCGACCGCAAGGGTGCTGCCGACCAGAAGGCGGAGCTGGTGCGCAAGATGCGCGAGAAGGCAGGCTCAGGCGCGACCGAAGGCTCCGGGCAGACGGACGACGACACCGCGCAGAGCTGACCCCGGGCGCCGAGGGGTGGCAGCACCGCACGGGAGGCACAGGCCTCTCTCGCCGTCGGAGCGCCTCTCTCGCGGTCCGGAGCAGCCTTGCTCGCCGTCCGGAGCGGCCTTCCGTGCCGCTCGCCGTGACATGATCACGCCGTGGCTAGCGAGCGGCTTCCTCCCGGCTGGACCCTTGCACGGGTCCGCGATGTCTCCGGAGACCCAGAGGCCGTGGCGCTCGACGCGGATCGCGCGGCAGCCTGGCGGGGCGGCCCAGCGGATGGCGAGCCGCTACGGCCGGAGATCGTCATCGGGTTCCACGGGTTGTGCCTGATGAAGCCGGTCGACAGCGAGGACTGGTACATGGGCAGCCTCAACGATCACGGGACCGTCGACTGCTGGTCCGCCTACGCCGACTTCTACGACGCGTTGAGGGGTTTGTAGCCCCGGGGCGTCGCACCCCGGCCCCGTCGGGCCCGGCAACTCGTCCGCCTCGGGCGCCAATCCGGCCTGCGGCAAGCACGTTATTGACCGATCGTTCTGGATTGGTTTACGGTCTCCGACGTGGCCAGGACCAAGGAATTCGATCCGGATGCCGCGCTGCAGTCGGCCCTTGAGCTGTTCTGGCGGCGCGGCTACGAAGCGACGTCGATCGCCGATCTCGTCGAGCACCTCGGCATCGGTCGCGCCAGCATCTACGCCACCTTCGGCAACAAGCACGAGCTGTACCTCAAGGCCCTGGACCGGTACGCCGAGGCGAGCGATCCGCTTCTCCTCACCACCCTGTCCCAGCCGGGGCCCGCTCTGCCCGCCGTGCGTGCGGTGGTGCGTCGCTTCGCCTCGGAGGCCACCTCCCCCGAAGGGCGGCTGAACGGCTGCCTCATCACCAACACGGCCGCCGAACTCGCCCCGCACGACCCCGCGGCGGCCCGCCGGGTCGAGATCATCTGGGAGCAACTGGAGACCCTGCTGCACTCCGCGCTGGTACGGGCACGGGCCCAGGGCGAGCTGCCCGAGTGCCGCGATCCGCGCGCCCTGGCCCGCATGCTGCTCGTCCTGCTGCAGGGCGTGCGGGTCGTCGGCAAGGCGTCCAGCGACCCCGCCCGGGTGCGGGACGCGGCCGAGCAGGCGCTGACCCTGCTGGACTGAATCACCCTGGCTCCGACTCGTTCACCCCGATTCACCCTGACCACCCCAACGCCTTCTGATGTACCGCTGGAGCGCGTCAACCACGCCGGGGTCACCGGCTAATCGCTCTCGCATGTCCCTATATTGGACCGATCGATCAATTATGACGAGAGCAGAGGCACGGCTGCCGCAGGAGGAAGAAGCCACCCACGTCACCGGTGCGCGGCCCCGGTACGCCTTCGCCCTTCTGCTCACCGTGAGCAGCCATGTCCCCTCACTCAACAAAGCGCAAATTCAGAGGAGTTGCCGAACAATGAACAGCTTCACCGGTAAGACCGTGCTTGTCACCGGCGCAGGCTCCGGTCTCGGGCGCGCCATCGCCCTCGCCTTCGCCGCCGAGAACGCGTCCGTCGTCGCGGCGGGTCGCACCGCCGCCTCCCTGAACGCGACAGTTCGCCTCATCGAGGCAGCCGGCGGCACGGCTGCCGCCATCACCGCCGATGTCACCGACTCCGACCGGATACGGGACCTCGTACGGGAGAGCGTCGCCCTCTTCGGCGGGCTCGACATCGCCGTCAACAACGCGGGGATACTCCGCGGCGCCGGCCCGGTCGCAGAGGTGAGCGAGGAGGACTGGGACGCGGTGCTGCGGACCAACGTCACCGGCGTCTGGCTGGCCATGAAACACGAGATCGCCCACATGAAGGAGAACGGGGGCGGGGTCATCGTCAACATCTCCTCCAACCTCGGCGCGCACCTGCGTATCCCCAACGCCGCCGCGTACATCACGTCGAAGGCAGCGGTCTCCGCGCTGACCCGGGCCGCCGCTCTCGACCACATCCACCAGGGCATTCGCATCAACGCGGTCAGCCCGGGCGCCTCCGCCGCCCCGATGTCGCTCCTGCCCGGCGAGACCGACGCCGAGCGGGCGGAGCGGGTGAAGTCGGAGAACCCGCTCGGCCGGGTCTCGGAAGCCGAGGAGGTGGCGGCCGCAGTGCTCTACCTCGCCTCGCCCTTGGCCGGTTCGGTCGTCGGTAGCGACCTGGTCATCGACAGTGGGGCGTCTGCCTGACCGCCCGCACCCGGTCGCCGGGAGGCGACGCACTGGTGCCGGATCAGCCCCTCCCAGGCCTGTTCGCGCCGCGTCAGGCCCGATCCAGCGGCCTGTGGCCGACAGGCTCCGGCCGGGCGGGGAGCACTGGCTCCTGAGGCCGGACGGATCAGTCGGGTGCGTGATGCCGAGCAGTGCGGTCACCGGGCTCGGTGCGACGGGAGGTTCTGGTTTGCGCAGCGGAGCTGCTGTCCTGCCCGGGCGGTGCGATTCCGGCGGCGATTGCTGTTGATGAGCCATCAGGAGCGCTTCGTCGACACGGTGTCCTTCGTCACCAGTGTGGTGCCGGACCAGCAGAGTCGGTAGAGGTCGACCTCGTCCAGCAGGTCGCGGCCGGAGCGGTAGAACTCGCACGTGGTGCCTGGTGGTCGGGGTGCGGAACGGACGTGGTCGGGCGGGTAGGGGTAAGCACGGGCCGGCAGCAGAGGTGCGAGTTCGGCGCGCGGTCGACCCGTGGTCAGCTCGTCGAACCTGGACGGCGGCAGCGCGCTCGTCGTCAGTTGCCAGGCCAGGTAGAAAGCGGCGGGAACGAAGAAGGCGGCTGCGACGACCGGTGCGGCGATGGCAGCGGCGGACCGGCGGCGGGCCGCGCCCCGTACGTCTTCGAGCCGCCTGGCGGATTCCGGGGTGGTGGCGTCGCGGGTGCCGGTGTCCGCGTACGGAGTCGAGTGTGGAGCGGTACCGGGCCTCGACGCGGACCGGCCGGGGTGCCTCCGGTGCCAGGCCGGCTTCCCGGGGACCGCCGCCTCTGCCGACATCCGTCTCCCGGGCGCCGCCGCTCGTACCGGCATCCGTGTTCCGGCTCCTCGTTGTCGGGGGCGGGCCGTGACCTGGTGCGGGAGGACGGCCGTGACGCGGAACCCGCCTTGGTGCGGGCCGGTCCGCAAGGTTCCACCGAGAACCGTCACCCGCTCCCGAAGCCCCGCCAGCCCTCGCCCGCCGACGCCGGCCACCGGGCCCTCGACCGGGTGCGCCGATCCCTCCCCCGGCGGGGCGTCATTGACGACGCTCACGTGGGTACGGTCGGCCTGGTGGGTTATCCGCAGCCGGATCGCCCCGCCCGGCGCGTGCTTCACGGCGTTGGTGAGGGCCTCCTGCACGATCCGGTACAGCCCGCGCTCAACCAGGGGGGACAGCGTGGGTGCCGCCCCTCGCCGCTCCCACCGGACCGGCACCCCGAAGGCGATCGCTCGGGCGACTAGGTCCCCCACTGTGTCGTTGACAGGCCGACCCGTTCTCGGTTTCGTCCCCGTACCCGGTTCCGTCCCCGTCTCCGTACCCGGTCCCGGTCCCGGTTCCGGTTCCGGTTCCGGTTCCGTCCACGTAACCGGTTCTGTTCCCGTCCTCTCTCCCGCTTCGCCTTCCGCTTCCGCTTCCGGTGGGTCGTGCAGGACGGCTACGGTCTCCCGCAGTTGCTCCACGGCGTCCGCGATCGTCCCGCGCAGCTCGGCCAAGTCGGTGCGGTCGCGGTCGGTGAGGTCGGGGGAGAGTTCCAGGGCCCCCGCGCGCAGGGCGACCAGGCTCAGGGCGTGGCCGAGCGAGTCGTGCATGTCTGACGCGATGTCCGCCCGTTCGGCCAGCCGCGCCCGCTCCGCGACCAGGTGCTGCCGCTCTTCGAGACGGCGGGCCAGCCGCCAGCCCTCCCGTACGAGGTCATGGCGGCCACGCAGGTGCCGCCCGGCCAGCCACGGCAGCAGAAGGGCGGCCGGCAGCACGGCCAGCGCGTAGAACCACCACACGGGCTGCACCCGCAGCACGGCGCAGGTCGCGACATCGACCGCTAGACACCCGACGAGCACCAGGAGCGGGCCCCGGGCCGCGGCGACCCGGGCGCCCAGCAGGCAACTCAGGGCGGCCAGCGACAGGACGTGGGCGTTGGCGGGCGTCGCGGAGTCGGCCAGGCCCAGCGCGCACAGCCCGTTGACGAGGACGACCGCGGTCCCCGGCCGGGGGCGTGACAGCGGCACCGCCACCGCCAGGACAGCCAGCGGGAGGAACAGGTCCACGACCGGTGACGGCGCGCCCGCGTCCCGGAACCCGTAACCGGTCGCTGCGGCGAGCACCCCCCACAGCGCCACATCACTCAGCACGGACCGGGCCGGAGGCCGGGGCCGGGGTATGCGCAAGCGCAGGCGCGTGTGCGTGTGCTTCGTGCACGGGTGCGCGTGCGGGTGCGGGTGCGGCATGGTGCGTTCGACCGTCCTTCCTTCCGATGGATCGCCTGACCGGTCCGGTCGATTCTGCGGGTCGAGCGTCCGGGCCGGCCCGTCGCGTGCTCAGGCGTCCCGGCGGCGGAGGACGTACAGGCCGGCCAGGTGTGCCGCCACCGCCCACGCCACAACGATCAGCATCGCCGGCACCGGCGCGAACGGAATGTCGACGCCGGCGCGCATGAGGTGGTCCCCCGCACCGTGCGGCAGGTAGTCGTTGACGGCGGCGAGATCCGGGCCGCCGACCCCCAGGAGCACGGTCGGCAGACCCCACAGCAGCGTGACGAGAACCGACAGCGCTCCGGCCGGGTGGCGCGTGGCGAAGGCCGTCCCGACAGCCAGCACGGCGACGAGCGCCAGGTAGAGGCCGACGGACAGAGCCTGCCGGATCGTCGTACCGGCGTCGAACGACGCCCGCCCGTCGAACGCGCCCCACGCCGCCGCCGCGCCCACGACCGCGTACACGATCCCGGCGGCGAACGAGACGACGGCCGCCACCAGTGCCTTCGCCGCCTGGACCCGATGCCGCCGGGGCACCCACAGCAGCGAGGCCCGCACACTCCCCGTCGAGTATTCGGAGGTCACCGCGACCGTGGCCAGGATGACGACGGCGAACTGGGTGAGGACGGCGGAGGAAGCTGTCGCGTTCCCGACGGGCTCCACCGGATGAGCGTTGATGCGGGCGATCGACGCGTAGTAGAAGGTGAAGACCCCGGTCATCGCGAGGCCGGCCAGGAGACACAGACCGGGGGCTCGGACGGACCACAGCTTGGTCCACTCGCAGGAGACGGCTCCCGCGAAGCCACCGGGTGTACCTCGGCCGGGGGCACCGCGCACCTCTCGGGGCGGGTCCGTCCGGCGGCCGGGTGTCGTCGTCGTGGTCACCGTGCTTCTCCTTCGTGCGGCACCACGTTCGCGTCGGTGGCCAGGGCCGCGTCGCTCGCGCCGGTCACCACCGTCGTCGCGGTCGCTTCGGGGGTGGCGGTCGCCTCGGTCGCTTTCCTTGCGCTGCCGCTGCCGCTGCCGCCGGTCGCGTACTCGACACTGCGCGCGGTCAGGTCCATGTACGCCTCCTCCAGCGAGACCCGGACGTCACTCAGCCGGTGCAGCCGGACCCCGCAGTGGTGGGCCAGATCGCCGATCTCGGCGGCGGTACGGCCCTCGACGGTGAGTTCGCCGGCCACGGTCGTCCCGACGCTCACACCGTCGGCCGCCATCAGGCGACGGACCAGCGTCGCCCGTTCCCCGGGGTCGGGCACCAGAGCGCGCGCCGACGCGGGAGAGGCGGCGGCGAGGAACTCCGCCATGGAGGTGTCGCTCAGCAGCCGGCCCCGCCCGATGACGACGAGGTGGTCGGCCGTCAGCTGCATCTCGCTCATCAGGTGGCTGGAGAGGAACACGGTGCGTCCCTCCGCCGCCCGGTCACGGACGAGCCGGCGGATCCAGCGCACACCGTCCGGGTCGAGCCCGTTGACCGGCTCGTCCAGGACGAGCACCGGAGGGTCGCCGAGCAGCGCGCCCGCCACCCCTAGGCGCCCGCTCATGCCGAGCGAGTACGTGCCCGCCGGCCGGCGGGCCGCCTTGGTCAGGCCCACCGTCTCCAGCACCTCGTCCACACGGCGTACGGGGATGCCGTTGGCGCGGGCCTGGGCCACGAGGTGCGTACGGCCGGAGCGGGCCGGATGGACCGCCCGGGCGTCGAGCATCGCGCCGACCGCGCACAGCGGCCGCCGCAGGCTCGCGTACGGCCGGCCGGCGATCAGGGCGCTCCCGCGGGTGGGGTGGTCCAGGCCCAGGATCATGCGCATCGTGGTGGACTTCCCGGCCCCGTTGGGGCCGAGGAAGCCGGTGACGCGGCCGGCCTTGATGTCGCAGGTCAGCCCGTCCACGGCGAGGGTGTCGCCATAGCGTTTCGTCAGTCCTCGGAGGGTGATCACGGAGGTCCTTCGCTGGTCGGTCGTGGAACGCGGAGCACGGAACGCGGAAAGCGGAAAGCGCGGAGTCGAACGCGTAAGGCCCGGAGATCCGGGGCCCGTTGTGCCGACGGCCCGATGGCCTCGTGGCCTGGCGCGCACCCGCCGATGCCGGTCCGGCGCGTTTCCCTTACGGAAGCGACGCTAGGAGTCCGCGGAGGCCAGGCCCATCGGGCGAACGGCAGGGGTGTCCTGCCGTTCGTCGGGGGTGCGGTCCACCCCCGGGAGGATCTGCGGGGCTTTCCGTTCGCGCGGTGACGCGTCGGCCGTAGGCTCGCCGCGTGGAGGGATGGAGAAGATGACGCCGAGCAGCCGACCGGTCCGGGTCCTGGTGGCCGACGACGAGGCGATGGTCCGGGCGGGCGTACGGGCGATCCTCGCCAGGGACCCGCAGATCGAGGTGGTCGCCGAGGCGGGAGACGGGCGCGAGGCCATCGCCCTCACCCGTCAACACCGGCCGGACGTCGTGCTGCTGGACATTCACATGCCCGGCCTGGACGGTCTGTCGGCGGTGGCGCTGTTTCACCGGGACCTGCGGCCGGTCGGGGTGATCATGCTGACGACCTTCGGTCAGGACGAGTACGTCACCCGCGCCCTGGAGGAAGGCGCCGACGGTTTCCTGCTGAAGGCGGACGACCCGAGGGAACTGCTCAACGGGGTCCGGGCCGTGGGAGCCGGGGGTGCCTACCTGTCCCCGCGGGTCGCCGGCCGGGTCATCGCCGGACTGCGCGCGCACCGGGCGGCACATCCCCACCGAGCGCTGGAGCGGCTGACGGAACGGGAGCACGAGGTGCTGGCGGGCATCGGGGCGGGGCTGTCCAACGCGGAGATCGCGAGCCGCCTGCACCTGGTCGAGGGCACGGTGAAGGCGCATGTCAGCTCGGTGCTGGGGAAGTTGGGGGTACGCAACCGGGTGGAGGCGGCCATCGCCGCGCATGAGGCCGGGCTGGTCCCACCGGGCCGGGCCTGAACCGGGCCACCACCAGGACGATCCCGACCCGGGCCACCAACGGGACGGTCCCGAGCCGGGCTGCCACCGGGCCGGTCCTGACCCAGGTCACCACCGGGCCGGTCCCGATCCGGGCCACCACCGGGACGGTCCTGAACCGGGCCACCACCGGGACGGTCCCGATCCGGGCCGGTCCCGGCCCGGGCCGGTCTCGACCCGGGCCGGTCCCGACCCGGGCCGGTCCCGACCCGGGCCGGCCCTCACCGGGCCACCTCCGGGCCGCCCTGACCCGGGCTACCACCGGGACGGTCCTGGCCCGGATCAGGGCCGGCCGGCCCGTTTCCCGCGGTGGCGTCGGCTAACCGTGCATCGCGCTGCTGTAGGCGTACAGGGCGATCACGCCGGCGACGCAGACGAGGATCACCCACGAGCTCAATCCGGTGTGTCTCCCCTTGTCCCTTCGCTGCCTGCCTCTTGGCTGCCTGTCTCTTGGCTGCTCGCTTCCTCGCTGCTTGCCTCTTCGCTTCGCGGCCTTCACCGGCCGGTCGGCCCGCCCGGACGCCGCGCCGCCCGGCGTGACCCGCACCGCGTCGGCCGCCGCATCGGCCAGCAGGCGACGGCAGGCGGCGGCGAGCACGTCCGTACCGGCGGAGAGGGGCACCACGGCCTCCGAACGCGCCGGGGCGGTGGTGCCGCCGTCCAGGATGCGGCCGGCGCGTACGAGGATCTCGTCCCGGCCGCCCGCCGGAGCGAGGCTGATCCACCGCTGTACGTGCTCACCCCGGATGACCACCCCGCCGGACCGCTCCCGGTACACGGTGTGTTCCCGCCACAACTTCGCCGCCAACTCCCGTGCGGTCTCTCTCAGTTGCGCGACCACCAGCCAGCCCCCCACTTCGTAGCCAAATCGAACAAGCATCGCACTCTACTGGCGTGCGCAGATCCCGTGCCCGCAGCCCACCCAGCACCAGCCGCCGGTACGGCCTCCGTTGGGCCGAACCGGGTGCGCGATCCTGGCGTGTACGCGTCGGAATTCGGGATGTGACACAGTGCCGGTCAAGGACGGAAACCCGTCGGGAAGCCGCTCACGCGCATCCAGCCCGGTGTCGGCCCTTCCCCCCACCCATCGAACGTTCGAAGCTGTCGTGTTCGGGCAGCTTTCGTAAGCCAGTGAGGTAGTAGTAGTGCACAAGCGACGAATCGTGTTCGCGGCCGCCGTAGTCACCATGGGTCTCGCCCTTTCGGCCTGCAACGACGACGACGGTGCGCCGGCGGCGCAGGATTCACCGAAGGCGTCGGCCCCGGCCGAGCCGAGCAGCGAGAGCCCGGCCGCCGACAGCGGCGACGACGGTGCCGCCCCGGCCGAGGGTGATGTCACCGCCCCGGGCACGAAGCTCAAGGTCGGCGAGCGGGCCGTTCTCCCGTTCGAGTACACGAGCGACAAAAAGGGCACCATAGCCGTGACCGTCACGGCGATCGAGAAGGGCGCCGAGGCCGATATGGCTCCCTTCGGTGACGATGCGAAGGGAATGACGCCCTACTTCATCAAGATGAAGGTGGAGAACGTCGGCGGCACCGACCTGTCGTACGCGTCGCTGAGCCTGAGGGGTGCGCTGGAAGGCGGCGCGGGCACGGGCGTCGTGCTGGTCGGCGACATCCCGGGCAAGTGCGAAGCGGACGACGCGCCCGGCGAGTTCGCCACCAAGGGCGCGTCGTACGAGACCTGCTCGCTCAGCGCGACGAAGACCGCACCCGTCACGGCCGTCGAGTTCGACGAGGGCGACGCGTACAGCGACAGTCCGGTCGTCTGGACGAACTGACCCCGTCCGGTCGAGCTCGCCCGGTTCGGTCGAGCTGACGCCGCACGGACGGGCTGACCGAGTCCGGCCGAGCTGACACCGTCCGGACGGAGTGACCGAGTCTGGTCGAACTGACTCCGTCCGGACGAGTTGGCGCCCTGCGTTCGCCGTTGTGGGCCGGTCCCGCTCACCGCACGGGGAAGCCGAAGGTATAGCCCTGCTCCTCCAGCCAGGGCAGGACCTCGCGCAGGGCGGCCACCGTCTCGGAGCGTTCGCCGCCCGCGTCGTGGAAGAGGACGGTCGGGCCGCCCGAGATCTCGCGCTTGACGGTGGCGACCATGGTGTCCGCACCGGGGTGCTCGAAGTCCTTGGTGTCGACGTTCCAGCCGAGCGGCCGCATCCCGTGGGAGGCGGCGAGTTGCCGGCTGTAGGGGGTGAAGGCACCGCCCGGGGCCCGGTAGTACTGCGAACGGACCCCGCCGGACGCCTTGGTGATCATGCGCTCGGCGTTCAGGATCTGCTGGGACTGGTAGGCCTCGGACTTGGTGTCCATGGCGGTGTCGTGCGAGACGGTGTGGTTGCACAGCCGGTGGCCGTCCGCCACGACCGCCTTGACCAGGTCCGGGTACGCCCGGGCCTGGGTGCCCACCATGCAGAACGTGGCCTTCACCCCGCGCTCCTTCAGCAGGCGCAGGACCTGCGGCGTCCAGTCCGGGTCGGGTCCGTCGTCGATGGTGATGTTGACGCCCCGGGCCCCGCGGTCCGAGGCGTGCGCGATGTCTGCCGCCACCTCGGCCACCGGCCGGTCCCGGGCGTCCGGCGACGAGACACGCCCTTGCGGCTGCCCTCCTGTGGTGTCGGCCTGCGCGGTCCACACCGAGGCGGCGGCGGCCATCGCCGTCACGCCGAGGGCCGCCGCGAGGAGCCGGCTGTGCCATGCCCGTCCCTTGTGCTTCGCCATGTCCGCCCGCCCCTTTTGCCGCCGTCTCCACCGATGCCCTGCGCCCATCCAGACACCCGCGGGCCCGGGCAGGATCCCTCCGTTACGGACCACGGACACTTCTGCAGGGAGTCGGCGACAAACGGGGGGAGCACCGTCAGCCTCGGGAGCTGGGGGCGGGGAGCGTGAACGTCGGTTTTCCTGCCGGGAGTCGGGTCGTGTACGCGCTCCGATACGTGTCCAGGTACGGTGCGCGCTCGCCTGCCGTGGGCGCGTCGTCGGACGGGTCGTCCAACGAGAGGTCGAGCCGTGCGTCCTTGATCCGTACGGTCTGCTTCGACGGGGTGTCGAGCCAGTCGCCGGTCCCGATCGTGCCGATCTCCACGGCCAGTGTGTGGCCGGCCTCCAGCGTCCAGTCGGCGGACTTGAGGTCGAGGGCCAGGCGGTCCGCGTCCAGGCGGGAGACCTGCTCGTCGAACATGACGGCCTTGCCGTCCTCAGCGACGTCGTACAGCTTGACCATCACGTTCCCCTCCCCCTCGGCGGTCATCGAGATCCGCGGGGTGCCGGTGACGCGGGTGGGCCGGTCCAGGGGGCGGGAGCGTATGACATAGCTGTTGGCGGGCTCCGAGGTCCGTTGCGAGGTCTTCTCGTACGTCTCGCCGGGCGTCCCGCCAGGCTTCTTCCCGAGCGCCTTGCCGGACGTCTCGCCAGGCTTCTTCGCGGGCGTATTGGCGGGCGTCCCGCCCGTGGAGGGGGCCTCGCCGTCGTCCACGTAGACGCCGTCGCCGAGGGGCACGGTCACCGCGCGGTCCGCCTCCGGCCAGGTCTTCTGGGCGCGCCAGGCGCCGGTGGAGTCCTGGATGGCGTAGGGCGGGTGGGCGGCCGTCGGCTTCTCGCCCTCGAGATACTGGTCGTAGAAGGACATCGTCTCCTCGAACCAGCCCGCACGCCCCATGGCCAGGCGCCCCTTCTCGTCCTTCTCGTTGCCCCTCACGTGGTCCCACGGGCCGAGCCAACCGCGCTGCGGGCCCTGGTGGTTGGCCAGGAACTCCCGCATCCCCTCGGGCTTGGTGCTGGACTCGATGAAGCCCTGGGTGAAGAACAGCGGGGTGTCGGTGCCCTCGGCCTTCTCCGCCTGGTCGCGTTCGGTCCAGTACGGGTTGGCCGGGTCGGCGATGCGGTAGCCGTCCGAGTTCAGCGGGAAGCACTCCGGGTGCTTCTCCTCCCAGCGGGCGTTGGCCCGGTAGCGGGCGTCGTCGTCCTTCATCCCGGGCATCGCGGCGATGGAGTTGTACGTACTGGCGGTGGCGACGGTGTTCGGGCGGGGCACACCGTTGGAGTGGATGAGCCGGTACGCGTCCCACACCGGTTCCTGCGCGACGACGGCCTTCAGCGCGTCCTGGTCGAGGTTGTTGCCGATGAGCCCGGTGAGCGCGTCGAAGGACTTGCCGTACATCCCCACCGCGCCCGTGGACCACGGGCGGTCCGCGGTCCAGTCGATCGCGGCCTTGATGTCGGCCCGGTCGCCGGGGCCGCCGAAGTCCAGGCAGCCGGTGGAGCCGCCGAAGCCGCGCGTGTCCACCATCACGAACGCGTAGCCCTCCTTGAACAGGTCGGCGCCCTCCATGAAGTCCTGGAAGCGGGCCGAGGGGCCGGAGCGCTCGTGGTCCTCGGGAACGATCTCCCCGGCGTGCCCGAAGTACGCGCCCGCCGACAGGATCACCGGCACCTTCTCGCCCTTGGCCAGGCCCTCCGGCAGCAGGACGTCGGCATGCAGCTCCGTGCCGGAGCCGTCGGAGGACGGGAAGTAGTGCTGGGTCCAGACCGCGCCCTCGGGGACGCGGTCGTTCTCCTCGTGCGTGACGCCGTCCGTCGCGGTTGCGGTCCTCGTTGCGGTCGTGGCCGCGGTCCCGGCTTCCGGCGGGGCCGCGACGGCGGGGGCGACGAGCGTGCCGGTCAGGGCGATGGCGGTGATGAGACCGATGGTGGCCAGGCCGGCCGCCCGGTGCGTCCGGGGCGTTCGGTGGATCGGTCGGTGGGTGGACGCGTGGGGCGACACGTGGGTCGGTCGGTGGGCGGTTCGGTGGGTCGGTCGGTGGGGTTTCAACTGTTCCTCCCTGGTGGTGCGGTGTCGGGGCTGTGCTGTGCTGCGCTGAGCTGGTCCTGGCCGGGGCGGAGGCCCGGGTCACCGGTCGGCCGGGGCCGCCGCCTTGAGCCGCTTCGCCGAACTCCGGCCCGCCCAGAGGACGACCAGAAGAGCGACGGCGAGCAGGGGGTAGCCCATGGCGAGCTTCGCGAAGGCCAGCCAGCCGGTCCGGTCCTCGTCGTACAGCCACTGCTGGACGACGAACCGGGCGGCGAAGACGGCGGTCAGGGTGAGCGTGGCGATGTCGTAGGCGCGCCGCGACGGCTTGTCCCGCAGCCAGGCGGTCCCGGTGCCGTTGAGCGCGCCCCAGACGACTCCGGCCAGCGGCCGGCGGACGACGACCGAGAGCAGGAACAACGCGCAGAGCGCGAGGTTGGACCAGATGCCCAGCAGGAAGTAGCCCTTGGCCGACCCCGTCTTCCAGGCGACGAACGCGGCGACCGCGACGCCGAACAGGCCGGACAGGGCGGGCTGGAGGGGCTCCTTGCGGACCAGGCGGAGCACGGTGATCGCCAGACCGGCGCCGAGGGCGGTGACGATGGCTCCCGTCAGTCCGAGGGCGGCGTTGGCGAGGACGAAGGCCGTGACGGGCAGCATCGTGTAGACCAGGCCGGCCGGGCCGCCCAGCTGCTCCAGCGCGGTCTGCTGCTTCGCGTGCTTCCCCGGCGTGCCGCCCGGTTCCTGTGCTCCGCCCCCGGTGCGGGAGGGGTGTACGGATGCCGTCATGGTGCGAGATCAACTCCCCGGTTGTCGCCCGGCGGTGGGGCATGCCCACCGCTCCGGCGGTCTCCGTGATCGTGTGCGTAACTCCAACCTGCCCGGGTGCGGCGGCCCGGCGGGATGCCGACTGTCATGGATCGGCATGACGGATGTCATGGTCACAGCCATGCCGCCGCCCGACGCCGCGCGCTCAGCACGGAGCGCCCGGAGTATTCGCATGCCCGTTCGCCTCGGCTGCGGCATGCTGTCCCGGTGTACGAGAGCCATATGACCTTGCTGTGCGAGGGCGACGAGCTGCGCAGGCTGGAGCGCTGGGCCGCCCTCCGCCCCGACGTGAAGTTCACGCACATCGAGCTGGCGCGAGGCCGGACCGCTTCCCAGCCGATGCTGACGCTGCGCGGGAGCCGGCCGTCCTACGACGACGAGCTCGCCGCCGTCCGCGAGGCCGGGGCGGCCCTGGCCGGGGACGGGTTCGCCGTGGCGCGCGTGAAGGTCGAGTGCGCGCCATGGGCGGTGGAGGTGCCGCGCGACGAGGCCGACGTGCCGGACGCCGGACACCCGCACGGCGGGCGGCACTTCGAGCATCACGTGAAGCTGCTGCTCGAACCGGCGGGCGACGGCCGGGAAGCCCTCGCCGCCCTGGCCGTGCGGCACGGGGCGCATGTCTCGTGGAATGCGCGCCGTCGACGGGCGGACGGCCGGGAGGAGCGTTTCGTCACCCAGCGCTGCCACCGGGCCGGCGACCGGCGTGCGGCGCTGATGCTGGACGCGCTCCTCGCGGAGCTGACGGCGTACGAAGTGATCGACGTGGAGCGGGAGTACGTGCTCCTGGACAGCGGTCCGGAGCTGGACGAAGGATGGTTGGAAGCAGCATGAGCAGCGAACAGCGCCCGCCCTTTCCCACGGTGGTCCCGGCCGCCGAGCCCGTGCACGCCGACGCGGGGCTGGGCGCGCGGCGGCCCTTCCGGGACGCCGTGCCCGGGACGATGCTGCGGGTGCTGGACGACGACGCCGTACAGCACACCGTCTTCGACCCGGCGCTCAAGCAGTACCCGAACGCCTTCCGCACCGCCGACCCGGTCTTCCCCTCCCCCGGGGCGACCCGGGCCTGGCAGGCCGCGCGGGCCTTGGCGCTCGCCGCCGTACGTGACGGAGTCGCGGCGTCGCCGTGGGCCGAGGCGTTGGTGGTACGGGGCAGCGCGCTGATGGCCCTGTGGTTCGGCGAGCAGGCACGCGAGCCCGGCGATCTCGACTTCGTGGTCGCTCCCGCGTCGTGGCGGATGGAGGAGGAACGGACCTCGGCGCTGCTGGCCGGAGTCGCGGCGGCGGCCGAGGCACGGGCCGCGGAAGGCGCCGACGGGGTGCGGATCCGCGCCGCCGGGGCCGTGTGCGAGGACATCTGGACGTACGAGAGGGTGCCGGGCCGTCGCATGATGCTGCCCTGGGAGGCGCCCGGCACCCCGGGCGGCTGGGTGCAGCTGGACTTCGTGTTCGGCGAGCAGCTGCCCGATCCGCCGGAGCGGATCCTCCTGTCGTCCGGCGAGGTCCTGTACGGGGCCACTCCGGCGCTGTCCCTGGCCTGGAAGGTGCTGTGGCTGATCAGCGACATGTACACGCAGGGCAAGGACCTCTACGACGCGACCCTGCTCGCGGAGCGGCACCCCCTCCCGGACGCCCTGCTCCAGGAAGTGTTCCGGCTGAGCGGGGGGTGGCCGGAGACCGGGCGGGAGCGGGTGGTGCGCGAGGATCTGGACGCGGCGCTCGGGTACGTCGAATGGCATCACTTCGTCGGTGAGTATCCGCAGTTCGCCGACCGCGAGGCGGAGTTCGCCGACCGGCTGCGGGCGGCGCTGGCTCCCACGTTCGCCGGGGCCACCGACGCCTCCGGCTCCACCGACGCATCCGGCTCCGGCTCCGGCTCCGGCTCCGGTCAATGACCCGGACGGTGGGGCGTCGGATCCGGTGATCAGGCCGGTCCTGGGCACCGGAGGCTGACTCCGTTCTTTGCCTACTCTTTACCCGCATCGGATCCGCTGCCGGGATGGCCACGCGGCGCGAGCGCGTTGGGGCCGGGTGGACCACCCCCACAACGGACAGGAACCCGACGTGACAGACGTGACAGACGTGACGGCCCCGGCAGCCCCGGCAGGCGTGCGGGAGGCGGCGGACGCGAGCGCCGCCGCCCGCGCGGCGGCCACCCTCTCCCGCCCGTTCTCGGTTCGCGGGCTCACCGTCCGGAACCGGATCGCGATGGCGCCCATGACCCGGCAGTTCTCCCCGGACGGCGTTCCGGGGCAGGACGTGGCGGACTACTACACCCGCCGGGCCGCCGGTGACGTCGGGCTGATCATCACCGAGGGCACCTACGTCGACCACGCGTCCGCGGGGACGAGCGACCGGGTCCCGCGCTTCCACGGCGAGGCCGCGCTCGCGGGCTGGCGAGACGTCGCGGACTCCGTGCACCGGGCGGGCGGCGCGATCATCCCGCAGCTGTGGCACGTGGGCGTCACCCGCACCGAAGGCGCCGGGCCCGTCCCGGACGCCGAGCCGGTCGGTCCCTCGGGCCTGTCCCTGAGCGGCGAGCCCAAGGGGCGCGCCATGACGCAGCAGGACCTCGACGACGTCATCGCCGCCTTCGCCGACGCGGCGGCCGCCGCCGAGCGCCTCGGCTTCGACGGCGTCGAACTGCACGGCGCCCACGGCTACTTGATCGACCAGTTCCTGTGGTCCGGCAGCAACCGGCGTACCGACGCCTACGGTGGCGGCCTGGTCGCCCGGACCCGTTTCGCCGCCGAGATCGTGGCCGCCTGCCGCGCCGCCGTCTCCGACGCCTTCCCCCTCTTCTTCCGCATGTCCCAGTGGAAGTCGGACAACTACGAGGCGAAGCTCGCCCGGACCCCCGAGGAACTGGACGCCCTGCTCACGCCGCTGGCCGAGGCCGGTGTCGACGTCTTCCACGCGTCCACCCGCCGCTACTGGCTGCCGGAGTTCGAGGACTCCGACCTGAACCTGGCCGGGTGGGTGAAGAAGATCAGCGGGCGGCCGACCCTCACCGTCGGCTCGGTCGGCCTGGACGGTGACTTCTTCAGCGCCTTCCAGGGCGACGACTCCCGGGTCACCGGCATCGAGCAGCTGGTGGACCGGATGGAGCGCGACGAGTTCGACATGGTGGCCGTCGGCCGGGCGCTGATCGCCGACCCCGAGTGGGCGGCGAAGTCGCTGCGCGGGCGCACCGAGGACATCATCCCGTTCTCCGCGGAGATGCTGACGACCCTGCGCTGACCCCAGGGAGGAGCGGCCCGGCCCTGCTCCACCGCCGCGGGAGTGCGTCGGGGTTCGAGGCGGGTACGTCGACAGCCTCCGGGAACGCCGCTTCCGGCTGGTCAGGGGCGTACTTCGGGCGGCGCACGGCTCTGCTTCAGGTACGTTCCGGTGCCGGGCTCCGGGGCGTACGGCGCAGCGGCTCCGGTCCGGGTCCGGGTGTCAGGTGCGCGGCGCGGGCGGGCCGCCCGGGTCCAGCAGCTTCCGCGCCTCGCACACCGCGTCCTCGGCGCTCTCCCGGCCGCCCCGGTCCCCGCCATCGAACGCCTCCGCGAAGGCCGCCGCACCCAGGACCGCCCGGGCCGCCGCCGTGACGCGGTCGACGTCGCCGCGTTCGGCGGGCGGCAGCGGGGCGCCCGCCCGGCGGCGGGCGGCTGCGGCGGCGCCGAGGAGTCGGGCGGCGCAGGCGGCCTCCGGCGTACGCCCCACCGAGGCGGCCGCTCCGGCCAGCCCCTCCAGGGACAGGGCCAGGGCGCGCGGCTCGGCGAGGACGCGGGCGATGTCCAGGCCGCGCAGGTGGTGCGCGGCGGCCGGGCCGGCCGCGCCCCGGAGTTCGGCGATGAAGCCGAGCTCCGCGCAGAGCAGGTGGTCTCCCGCCCGGGACGACACGGCGGCGAACCCGTCGCGGAGGCGCAGGAGGTGCGCCTCGGCGGCGTCGAGGTCGCCGGTGCGGCGGGCGCCGAGGGCGAGGCCCATCCCGGAGTGGATCTCGCCGTACGTGTAGCCCTGCTCGGCGGCGATGCGCCGGGCCTGCTCGTGCAGGTCGCGGGCCCGGTCCCAGTCGCGGGCGAGCAGCGCCAGCCGGCCCAGCCCGGAGAGCCGGGCCGACACCTCCGCCTCAAGACCCAGCTCCCGCGCCATGCGCAGCCCTTCGAGCTGCCGTTGCTCGGCCTCCTCGTACGCGCCCTTGATCTCGGCGAGCGCGGCGAGCGGGGACACCGTCTGCAATTCGCCCCAACGGTCCCCCAGTTCGCGGAAGAGCGCGCCGCTGCGCCGACCGTCGCGGCCGAGTCCGTCGAGGTCACCGCCGATCAGCGCGAGCGTCGACCGCAGGCCGAGCGTGGCCGCCGTTCCCCACGGGTCGTCCGCGGCGGTGAAGAGGGCGAGCGCGCGGGCGTTCAGCGCCTCGGCCGCGGCCGTGTCGCCCGCGCTGAACAGGCCGTACGCGCACAGCCACAGCGCACGGGCCCGCCGCACGGGGTCGGGGACGGCCTCGGCGACGGCCACGATCCCGGCCTCGGACGTCGCGGCCACACCTTCCCTGGCCCCCGCCCCGGACGTCGCGGCCACACCTTCCCTGGCCCCCGCCTCGGACGTCGCCACCCCACCCGCGCTGGCCCCCGCCCCGGACGTGGCGGAGCCTGCGGACGCGCCGGTGAGCAGGGCGAACGCCCGGTGCAAAAGGACGAGTTCGGCTGCGTCGCGAGATTCCCGGGGTGCCGCCGCCAGGACAGCGTGCAGACTCCGGCGGGCCTCGGTGTGGCGGCCGCGCAGCAGCCACCACCAGGCGAGAGCCCCGGCCGCCCGCACCGCCTCGCCCGCCGCGCCCGCATCGGTCGGGGCGGTCGGGGCGGTCGGGGCGGTCGGAGCGGACCGGGCGGTCGGCGCGCGGCGCACCGCCTGGTCGAGGGCCACCCGCAGATTCCCGGCCTCGGCGTCCAGCCGGTCCAGCCAGCGGCGTTGTCCAGCCCCGCGCAGATGGGGTTCGGCGCGCCCGGCGAGCGCGAGGTAGTGGCGCAGGTGGCGCTCGCGGACGGTCGCGAGGCCCTCCGTCGCGTGCAGTTGCTCCGTCGCGTACGCGGCGACGGACTCCAGGAGCCGGTAGCGGGGGCCGTCGGGACCGGTCGCCACGACCACGAGGGAACGGTCGACGAGCCGCCCGACGAGGTCGAGCACGTCCTCCCGGGCGACGCCGTCCCCCGCGCACACCGCCTCGGCCGCAGCAAGGTCGCAGCCGTCGCGATGGACGGCGAGGCGGCGCAGGACGACGCGCTCGGCGTCGCCGAGCAGCTCCCAGCTCCAGTCGATCACCGCCCGCAGGGTCTGCTGGCGGGCCGGGGCGCCCCGCCGTCCGGTGGTCAGGATCCGGAAGCGGTCGCCCAGGCGAGCCGCCAACTCCCGTACACCCAGACTCCGTACGCGGGTGGCGGCCAGCTCCAGAGCCAGCGGGATGCCGTCGAGGCGGCGGCAGATCTCGTCGACGGCCTCGCGCTCGGGCCCGTCCGGGTCGCGGGGGAAGCCGGGGGCCGAGGCCCCGGCTCGTTCCACGAACAGCCGGGCGGCCTCGGCCGGCGGGAGCGGCTCGACCAGGAACACCGCTTCGCCCGCCAGGCCGAGGGGTTCCTGACCGGTGGCGAGGACGCGCAGTCCGGGGGCGGTACGCAGAAGCAGCTCGGCGAGTCCGGCGGCGGCGTCCACGACGTGCTCGCAGTTGTCCAGGACCAGCAGGGTCCGGCGGTCGCGGAGGGCGGCGGCCAGGCGGTGCGGCAGCGAAAGGACCCCGGCGCCGGGTCCCGCGCCCGGCGCGGCGCTCGGGGCGTCGTCCCGGATGCCGAGGGTCGCGGCGACGATCTGGGCCAGGTCGGCGGGCGTGGCCGCAGGGACGCCCGCGAACTCGACGAGCCAGAATCCTTCCTCGCGGCCGTTGTCCCCCGGACCGCTGTTCCCCGGGCCGCTGTTCCCCGGACCGCAGTCCCCCAGGCCGCTGTCCCCCGGACCGCTGTTCCCAGGGGCGCAGTCCCCCGGGCCACTGTCCCCCGGACCGCTGTTCCCAGGACCGCTGTCCCCCGGGCCGCGGTTCCCCGGAGCCCTCTCCCCCGGAGCCCTCTCCCCCGGACCGCTGTTCCCGAGGGCGTTGTCCCCCGCCCCGCCGGTCGCGGCACGGTCCCTCTCGGCGGTGGCCGCAGCGACCGCCAGCCGGGTCTTGCCGACTCCGCCAGGGCCGGTGAGGGTCACCAGCCGCTCTCCGGCAAGGAGTTCGGAGATCCGGGCGAGTGCGCCGCGACGCCCGACCAGGGGCGTGAGGGGCAGCGGAAGGTTCCCCACAGGGACCGCGGGAACCCGCGAGACCGAGGACGCAGGCACCCGCACAGACACCGGAACCCGCAAAGACTCAGGCACGGGCACAGACTCCAGCACAGGACCAGGCACAGGCACAGACACCGGCACCGGCACCGGCACCGGCGCAGTCATCGACCCCCTCCCCCGCCCCGGTATCGGCATCAAGAGCGGGTCCTGCCGCAGCACGGCCCCGTGCAGAGCCGCGAGTTCGGGGCCGGGATCAACCCCCAGCTCCGCGACGAGGCGGCCTCTGAGGTCCTCGTACGACGCGAGGGCATCGCTCTGGCGCCCCGTCGAGTAGAGCGCCCGCATCTGGACCGCGCGCAGCCGCTCCCGCAGCGGGTGCCGGGCCACGAGGTCGGCCAGCTCGCCGGCGAGCAGCACGTGGTCCCCCGCCTCCCAGCGGGCCTCAGCCTGCTCCTCCAGCACCGACAGCCGCTGCTCCGCGAGGCGCTGGGCGGCCTCCCGGGCGAACGGGGCGTCCGCGAAGTCCGCGTAGGCGGGGCCCCGCCACAGGCCGAGCGCCTCGGTCAGCAGCGCGGCCCGAGCGCTCGGATCCCGTACGGGGCGGGCCTCGGTGACCAGGTCCCGGAAGCGGTCGGCGTCCACCTCGTCCGTACCGCGCTCCAGCCGCAGCCGGTAGCCCGGGGGCTGCCGCACCACACGGTCCCGGCCGAGCACCCGGCGCAGTTGGGAGACCTTCGCCTGGAGCGCACCCGCAGGCTTTCCGGGCGGCGCGTCGCCCCACAGGTCGTGGATGAGCCGGTCGGCGGAGACCGGGCCGCCGTCGTGGGCGAGGAGATCCGCCAGCAGGGCCCGGACCTTGCGCTCGGGGACCGTGACGTCGTTCCCCTCGCCGTCCCCCACCACCAGTGGCCCGAGCACCCCAAACCGCATACGCGCCACCGTACATGCGGGGAAAGAAGCTGGTCGCCAGCGTTCCCGAGGGACTCCCCCAGGTCTCTCCCAGGACTTCCCGAAGGACTCCCGAAGGTTTCCCGAAGCCCTCCGGCGCACAGTCGTGCCCGCCCGTCGAGGCCACCCACGTACCGGGAGACCCGGAGCAGACCCCATGAGCACCGCACCCGACACCACCGCCGCCGCCCCCGCGGCGCCCGAGCCCCGGAGCAGCGGGCAGGGGCAGCAGAAGCTCCCCCTCCTCGCCCTGCTGGCCCTCGCCACCGCCGTCTTCATCACCAGCCTCACCGAGACCCTCCCCGCAGGCCTGCTCCCCGCGATGAGCGCGGATCTCCGGGCGAGCGAGTCCGCGACCGGGCAGACGGTCACGGTCTACGCGATCGGCACCGCCCTCACCGCGATCCCGCTCACCGCGGCCACCGCCGGCCGGCGGCGCAAGCGGCTGCTGCTCGCCGCGATGGGCGGCTTCGCCCTGGCCAACACGGTCACCGCACTGTCGTCCGTCTACGAACTGACCATGGCCGCGCGGTTCCTCGCCGGAGTCGCGGCCGGTCTGGCCTGGGCGCTGCTCGCCGGGTACGCGCGGCGGATGGCCCCCGTCCACCTCCAGGGCAAGGCCATCGCCGTCGCCATGGCGGGGATCCCGGTGGCCCTGTCACTCGGCGTGCCCGCCGGGACCTTCCTCGGCGACGCGCTCGGCTGGCGCGTGGCGTTCCTCGCGATGACCGGGCTCACCGTGCTGCTCCTGCTGTGGATCGCCGCGGCCGTGCCGGACTTCGCCGGACAGGGGCCCGGCGAGCGGCCCAGGATGCTGCGGACGCTGCGCATCCCGGGGGTGAGCCCGGTCCTGTTCGTGACGCTGGTCTTCGTCCTGGCCCACACCATCCTGTACGCGTACATCGCCGCGTACCTCGACGACCTCGGCCTGGGCGGCTCCACCGGGCTGATCCTCCTCGTCTTCGGCGCCGCCTCGCTGGCGAGCATCTGGATCACCGGGGTCCTGATCCAGGACCGGCTGCGCGGTCTCACCGTCGCGGGCGCCCTGCTGGTCGCCGTCGCCGCGGCCCTCCTGGCCGCGCTCTCCGACACCACCGCGCTCGTCTACGCCGCCGCCGTGCTGTGGGGCCTGGGCTGGGGCGGGATGCCCACCCTGCTCCAGACCGCCGTGGGCGACGCGGGCGGGGCGTCCGCCGACGCGGCCCAGGCGATGCTGGTCACGCTCTGGAACGCCGCCATGGCGGCGGGCGGCATCGTCGGCGGGGTCCTCCTCGACGCCGTCGGCAGCGAGTCCTTCCCCTGGACCGTGCTGCTGCTCCTGCTGCCGGTGCTCGCGGTCGTGCTGGACGCCCGTGGCGCGGGCTTCCCCGCCCGGCGGCACACCATCGCCGCCACGCCCGAAAGCGGAAGCGAGGACCGGGGATGAGCAGCAGGCAGACGCGCCCCACCGGACATCCGCACCACCCCAGGCAGGTCCCCAGGCGGGTCCACCTGGCGGCTCAGCTGCCCGGCATCCACAACGTGACCGTCTGGTCGGATCCCCGGTCCGAGAGCCAGATCGCGATCGACTCCTTCATCCGGCTCGCGCAGACCGTCGAACGCGGAAAGTTCGACTTCTTCTTCCTCGCCGAGGGGCTGCGGCTGCGCGAACACCGGGGCCGGATCTACGACCTGGACATCGCGGGCCGCCCGGAGAACCTCACCGTGCTCGGCGCGCTGGCGGCCGTCACCACCCGCCTCGGGCTCGCCGCCACGGTCAACGCGACCTTCAACGAGCCGTACGAGGTGGCGCGCCGGTTCGCGACGCTCGACCGCCTCAGCGGCGGGCGGGCCGCCTGGAACGTGGTCACCAGCTACGACGCGTTCACCGGCGAGAACTTCCGCCGCGGCGGCTTCCTGCCGGAGGCCGACCGGTACACCCGGGCCGCCGAGTTCCTGTCCGTGGCCCGTACGTTGTGGGACAGCTGGTCGGACGGCGACCTGCGCGCCGACGCGGCGGCGGGCGAGTTCGTACGGGCCGGAGCGGGCCGGTTCGCCCACCACGGGCGGCACTTCGACATCGCGGGCCGGTTCACCACCCCGCCGGGACCGCAGGGGCACCCGGTCATCATCCAGTCCGGCGAGTCCGACGCGGGCCGCGAGTTCGCCGCGTCCGACGCCGACGTCGTCTTCAGCAAGCACAACCGGCTCGACGCGGCCCGCGCCTTCTACCGGGACGTGAAGCGGCGGCTGGCCCGGTACGGGCGTGCGCCGGACGACCTGAAGATCCTGCCCACCGCCAACGCGGTCGTCGCCGACACCGACGAGGAGGCCGCGGCGTACGCGGAGGAGATCAGCCGCGACCTGGTGAGCCCGCAGACCGCCATCGCCCACCTGGAGGCCGTCTGGGGCCGCGACCTGTCCGGCCACGACCCGGACGGCCCGCTGCCCGACATCGAGCCGGAGGCCGACGCGCACGTCCTGAAGGGGCACTCGGTGTTCCGCGGGGGGCGGGCCGAGACAGCCCGGCAGTGGCGGAAGCTCGCCGAAGAACGGGGCCTTTCCATACGGGAGTTGATGATCGAGGTCGGCGGCCGGCCGACGTTCGTCGGCAGTCCGCGCACGGTCGCGGACGCCATCGACCACTTCGTGCGGACGGAGGGCGCCGACGGCTTCGTCCTCGTACCGCATCTGACGCCCGGCGGCCTGGACGACGTGGTGGACCGGGTGGTGCCGCTGCTCCAGGAGAAGGGCGTGTTCCGCGAGGACTACACGGGAACGACGCTGCGGGACCACCTCGGCCTGTCCGCCGACGCGCCCCGGCGGTCCGCGAACGACAAGAAGGAGAGCCTCGGATGACCGGCGCCCCTCTGCATCTCGCCGTCGCGCTCGACGGCGCCGGCTGGCATCCGGCGGCGTGGCGGGCCGCCGGAGCCCGGCCCGGCGAGCTGCTGTCCGCCGCGTACTGGGCGGGTCTGGTCGCCGAGGCCGAGCGCGGACTGCTCGACTACGTCACGTTCGAGGACGCCCCCGGCCTCCAGTCCGCCGCCTTCCACCGGCCCGACGACCGCACCGACCAGGTCCGGGGCAGCGTGGACGCGGTGCTGCTCGCCGCCCACCTCGCGCCGCTCACCACCCGTATCGGGCTGGTCCCGACCACGAACGTCACGCACACCGAGCCGTTCCACGTCGGCATCGGCATCGCCACGCTCGACCACGCGAGCAGGGGCCGGGCGGGCTGGCGGCCGCAGATCTCCTCCCGTGCCGCCGACGCCCGGCACTTCGGCCGCCGGACCACCCCGCAGCTCACCGACGACGACGTGACCGACCCGGAGCTGATCGCCGCCCGGCTGAGCGGGCTGTTCTCGGAGGGCGCGGAAGCGGTGGAGGCGGTGCGGCGGCTGTGGGACAGCTGGGAGGACGACGCGGAGATACGGGACGCGGCCACGGGCCGCTTCCTGGACCGCGACAAGGTGCACCACATCGACTTCGAGGGCACGCACTTCTCCGTCAAGGGACCCTCGATCACGCCCCGCTCTCCGCAGGGCGCGCCGCCGGTGGTGAGCCTGGCGCACGCCTCGGTGCCGTACGAGTTCGCGGCGCTGGCCTCGGACGTCGTGCACCTCACGCCGCACGACCGGGCGGGGGCCGCGGCGGTCCTCGCCGAGGTCGGCACGGCGGTGGAGCGCACCGGCCGGGACGTGCGGGACCGGCCGCTGCGGCGGTTCGCCGATCTGGTGGTCCTCCTGGACGAGAAGCCGGGCGAGGCCGAGCGCCGCAAGGAGCGTCTGGACGCGTGGGCCGGGGCCCGGCTCGCGTCCGACGCCGCGGTCTTCACCGGAACGCCCGGCGACCTGGCCGGCCTGCTGCTGGACTGGCGTACCGCCGGGCTCGACGGCTTCCGGCTCCGCCCGGGCGTCCTGCCGCACGACCTCACCGCGATCACGCGCGGGCTGGTGCCGGAGCTCCAGCGGCGCGGCGCGTTCCGGACGGCGTACGCGTCGACGACGCTCCGTGAACACCTGGGCCTGGCCCGGCCCGCGAGCCGTTACGCGAAGGCGGGTTGACCCCTGCCGCGCTCTCCCGCCCTCAGCGGGTCTCGGTGAGCGGGCCGTACGCGTCGGGGCGGCGGGTGGTCAGGAACGGGAACAGCTCCAGCCAGTCGCGGCGGGCGTCGAGATCGAGGTCGGCGACCAGGACGGCGGGCTCGTCGCGGGGGGCCTGTGCCAGGACGCGGCCGTACGGGTCCACGATGAAGGAGCTGCCGTAGAAGGTGAGGCCGTTCTCGGCGCCGATGCGGTTCGGGACGATCATGAAGGTGGCGTTGGCGATGGCGTTGCCGGTGATCACCTTCTGCCAGAGCGGCTGGGAGTCGAAACCGGGGAAGCCGGGCTCGGAGCCGATGGCGGTCGGGTAGACGAGGACGTCGGCCCCGGCGAGGGAGTAGGCGCGGGCCAGCTCCGGGAACCACTGGTCCCAGCAGGTCGGCAGACCGAAGCGGGCCTCGTCGACCTCGACCAGCGGGAAGGCGTCGTCGCCGGCCGGCCCGGCCCGGAACCAGTCGTCCTCGTAGTACCCCTCGGTGACCGGGATGTGGGTCTTGCGGGTGCGCTGGGCGAGGGTGCCGTCGGGGGCGACGAGGATCGCCGTGTTGTAGCCGAGGCCGTCGTCCTCGCCGCCGGGGGCCGGGGCCTTCTCGTACAGCGAGGCGTGTACGTACACCCCGTGCTCGCGGGCGGCCTCGGCGGCGAACGTGAAGGTGGGGCCCGTCAGCAGCTCCTCCGGTCCGGCGGGCTCGGGGTGGTCGGCGCGGCGAACGACCGCGAAGTACGGCGAGAGCGTCAGCTCCTGGAGGCAGACCACCCGGGCGCCCTCCGCCGCCGCGAGCCGGATGCCCTCCCGCAGGGCGGCGCGGTGCTCGTCCGGATCGCGGTGCCAGCGCTGCTGGACGGCCGCGACGCGCAGGGGGGCGCGCTCGGCGGGGCGGGTCCGGGTCGGGGAGGCGGGCGGGTTGTACGCGGTGATCAGACGCATGACCAGTTCCAGGGGCGTGGGGCGGGGACGGGGGCTTGCCGGAACGTTCCGGCACTGGCATCGAATCTAACCCTGCCGGAACGTTCCGGCAACCCTTCGCCCCATCCCTCGCCGGGCGTCTAGACTTCACCCCCGTGACCTCCCGGACCGTGACCCTGCTCGATGTGGCCCGCGCCGCCGGGGTCTCCAAGAGCACCGTGTCGGACGCGCTCCAGGGCTCGGGACGGGTCGCCGAGGCCACCCGGGAGCGGGTCCGCGCGGTGGCGGAGGGGCTCGGCTACCGCCCCAACAGCGCCGCCCGGCGGCTGCGCCGCGCCAGCACCGGGGCCGTCGGCCTGCATCTGCCGGCGACCGCGACCCGGCTGGACTACTACATGAACCTCGCCTTCGGGGCGGTGGAGCGCGCCCAGGAGGACGGGCTCGACATGGTGCTGCTCGCGCCCTCGGGGGCGGCGGGCGGCCGGATCGCCTCGCGTGTGGACGGGCTGCTGGTGATCGACCCCGAGGCGGGTGACAGCGCGGTGCCCGGGCTGCTCGACGCGGGCGTCCCGGTGGTGACCGGCGAGCGCTACCTCGGCCCGGCCACCCGCCCCAGCGGCGCCGTGGTCTGCGACAACGCCGCCTCGCTCACCACACTCCTCGACCACGTCACCGAGCGCGGCGCCCGCCGCCCCGCGCTGCTGGCCCCGGCCGGCTCCTCCGCCTGGGCGACCGCCCTGCGCGCGACGGCCCGGTCCTGGGGGCGGGCCCACGGGGTGGAGGTGGCGCTGCGGACCGTCCCGTTCGCGGCGACCCCGGCGGAGGCCGAGGAGACCACCCGGGCGCTGCTCACCGCGGACCCCGCGGTCGACGCGGTGATCTGCGCCCCCGACGGCTCCGCCCCCGGCGTCCTGCGCGCGGCGGCCGCCCTCGGCCGGCAGGTGGGCGCTCCCGGCCCCCGCCTGCTCGTCGCGTCCTGCGTCGACGGCCCCGCCACCCGAGGCGCCGAACCGCCCGTCACCGCCGTCGACCTGCGCCCGGCCGCCTACGGGCGCGCCTGCGCCGAGCTGCTCTGCGACATCCTCGCGGACCGTGCGGCCCCCGACACCGTGCGCCGCCACGCCTGGTCCCTGGAGACCCGCGCGTCCACCGGTTCGCCGGGCTGACCCACCGCGCACCGGGGAGGGCCAGGAGATCCACTCCCGGGTCCCCAACTCCGCACCGCATGAAGAGAGTCGGGCCGGAAACCCCTTCTCCACATCTCCGCAACGTGAACATTCTGCGTCAAGTGGCAACGGGCGTGGCGGCCTTGACTTTCTGCCGCGTGGCCAGTGATAAGATCATCTTACTTCCAGTGGGCTGATGGCGTATGGGGGCATTCCGGGAGGAATGGATTCCTCGGCCCCACCTTCGGAGGGGCACCTCCCGAAGCGGCGCACGGTCGTGGCGAACGAGCCCCGACCGCGTGCCGCCTGATGGGGTGTCAAGCCGTTTCCGCCATGGCACTTGAAGTGAGTCTCATGACATTTCCACAGGGCCCTGTCATCTGGGCGCTGGTTGTCGTAGCCCTGGTCGCCGTGGGTGCGGTTCTTCGCGCTCGCGCGACCAACGTCAAGCTGCGCAGAAACCACGCCGAGCTGCGCCAGGAGCGCGACGCCCTCCTGCACCAGCGGGACGAACTCCACGTCGTCCACAACACGCTGCTCCAACGTCAGTCCGCCGAACTCGCCGAGGTCCGCAAGGACGCCGAGGAGGAGACGAAGGCCGTCCTGAAGGCCGCCGTCCGCACCCTCCAGGGCCTCGCCGACGAGCAGCAGGTCGTGATCGAGAAGGCCCAGCGCAAGTACGGCGACGATCCCGGGATCCTCGCCGACCTGATGGCCATGGACCACGCCAACAGCCAGTTCGGCCGGCGCGCCCAGGGCATCGCCGTGCTCTGCGGCGGCTGGCTCGGCCGGCGCGAGACCGTGGCCTCCGTCTTCGACGTGGCCCGCAGCGCCCAGGGCCGTATCCGGCACTTCGACCGGGTCCGGGTCAACGGCCAGGTGAACTTCTCCGTCGTCAGCCGCGCGGTCGAGCCGGTCGCCGTGGTCCTCGCCGAGCTGCTCGCCAACGCCACGAACTACTCCGCCCCCGGCACCCCGGTGGAGATCAACATCCAGGCCGTGCCGACGGGGGTCTGCCTGATCGTCGACGACGCCGGTCTCGGCATGGGCCAGGAGGAGAAGGACCGCGCGGCGGCCCTCCTCTCCCCCCAGGCCGCGATCAGCGTCTCCAGCCTCGGCATTCCGCCGCAGTTCGGGTTCGCCGTCTCCGGGATGCTCGCCGCCCGCTACGGCTTCCGGGTCTCGGTGGACTCCGTTTCCCCCTATGGAGGCGTACGCGCGGTGGTCCTCATCCCCGACGAACTGCTCACCACGGAGGCGCCGCCGGTGGCCGCACCGGCCGAAGCACCCGAAGCGCAGGAAGCACCCGAAGCGGCCTTCACCCCGGCGCCGCAGGGGCGGCAGCCGGACCAGTGGCAGACCGGGGGGCAGTTCCAGCCGCAGGCCCCGGCGCCCACCCCGCTCTTCCCGCCCACTGCCCAGCCGGACACCGCGACCCAGCCGCTGGCCCAGATCACCACCACCGCCGGTGGGCTGCCGAAGCGTCGTCGCAAGAGCCCGGTCTCCGCGGTGCCCTCGGCCGAACCGCAGCCCGTGCGCAGCAACGAGGAGACCGCCTCCCGACTGGGCGCGTTCCAGCGCGGCACCCGGTCCGGACGCGACACGACGACGACGGAAGGACCCGAGTTCCAGTGAACCCCGATCTGTCCTGGGTGCTCAACGACCTGCTCCAGGTGCCCGGCGCCCGGCACGCGATCCTGGTGTCCGCCGACGGTCTGCTGCTCGCCAACTCCAGCGAGATCGGCCGGGACGACGCGGAGACCGTCGCCGCGGCCATGAGCTCCATGCAGTCCCTCAGCCGGGCCGTCGCCCCCTTCATCGGAACCCGCAACCCGGGCCGCTGGCGGCAGACGCTCCTGGAGTACGAGGACGGCTGGATCTTCCTCATCGCCGCCGGCACCGGCGCCTATCTCGCCGCCACCGCCGCCGCCGACGTGGACATGGAGGCGATGTCCTTCCGGATGCAGCAGCAGGTGACCGCGCTGGGGAAGGCGATGACCACGCCTCCTCGCCAGAACGCCGGCAGCGAGATATGACGGCGCCGGGCGAGGAGCAGCAGGTCAGCAGCGGGTTCGTCCGGTCCTATGTCATCACCGGCGGACGCGGGCTGCCCGACGCGGAGGATCTCTCCCTCGTCACGCTGGTCACCCTCGCCCCCGAGAGCCGGCTGCCGCCGAACCCCAGCCCCGAGGTCAAGGCGATCTGGGAGCTGTGCTCCGGCGGCTATCTGTCGGTGGCCGAGGTCGCCGGTCACCTCGGCCTGCCGGTCGGGGTGGCCCGCCTTCTGCTCCAGGATTTAAACCAGCAGGGACACCTGCTGCGCCGGAAGGCGCCGCCGCCGGCCCAGCTCGTTGACAGGAAGATCCTCGAAGAGGTGTTGCATGGACTCCAAGTCCGGTTCGGCTGAGAGCATCTATGTGCCGGACGCGGTCCAGCGCGCGGCGAAGATCCTCGTCGTCGGGCACTTCGCGGTGGGCAAGACGACGCTGATCGGCACGCTGTCCGAGATCACGCCGCTGCGCACCGAGGAGCGGATGACCCAGGCCGCGGCCCAGGTCGACGATCTGCGCGGGGCGCCCGACAAGACGACGACGACGGTCGCCCTCGACTTCGGGCGGCTCACCCTCAGCGACGAGCTGGTGCTCTACCTGTTCGGCACGCCGGGGCAGCAGCGGTTCGTGGAGCTGTGGGAGGACATGGCGCGCGGTTCGCTGGGGGCGCTGCTCCTGGTCGACCCGGCGCGGCTCGCCGACACGTTCCCGGTCATCGACCTGGTCGAGACGTACGGGCTGGAGTACGCGGTCGCCGTCAACAGCTTCGACCCGTACTCGCAGCACGCCGAGGACGAGCTGCGCGAGGCGCTCGACCTGCTGCCGGACACCCCGGTCGTCTTCTGCGACGCCCGGGACCAGCGGTCCTCGGCGCAGGCCCTGATCACCCTGGTCCGCCATCTCCTGGCGCACGCGGCCTGACGCACCCGAAACGTATCCGAAGCCGGGGCCGACCGGGCCCCGCGATCACACCGAGGAAGCCGCCATGGACCCGTCGCCGGGAGCCACCCCGTACAGCGCCCCCGCCGGGTGCCCCATGCACCAGCAGCAGACGTCGCTGTACGGACCGGAGTTCGCCGCCGATCCGCACCGCTTCTACGACGAGGCGCGGGCGCACGGCCCCGCCGCGCCCGTCGAGCTGGCACCCGGGGTGGACGCCACCCTGATCGTGCAACACGAGGCGGCGCTGCGGGTGCTGCAGAACCCGGCGCTGTTCGCCCGGGACTCGCGGCGCTGGGCCGCGCTGCGCGAGGGCGCCGTACCGATGGACAGCCCGGTGCTGCCGATGATGGTCTACCGGCCCAACTGCCTGTTCACCGACGGCGCGGAGCACCTGCGGCTGCGCAAGGCGGTCACCGAGTCGCTGGCCCGGCTCAAGAGCAGCCGGCTGAGCCGGGACGTCGAGCGGATCGCCGACTACCTGATCGACCAGTTCATCGAGCGCGGCACCGCCGACCTGCTCAACGAGTACGCCAAGCTCCTGCCGCTGCTGCTGTTCAACCAGCTCTTCGGCTGCCCCGGCGACATCGGCGACCGGCTGACCCGCTCGATGTCGGCGATCTTCGACGGCGAGGACGTGCTCCGCGCCAACGCCGAGCTGACCGAGTGTCTGATGGAACTGGTCTCGCTCAAGCGCCGTCAGCCCGGCGAGGACATCACCTCCTGGCTCATCCAGCACCCGGCGGGGCTGCGGGACGAGGAGCTGAAGGACCAGCTGGTGATTCTGATGGGCGCGGGCGTGGAGCCGGAGCGCAATCTGATCGGTAGCGCGCTGCTGCTGATGCTCGCGGGTGAGCAGCCGGGCGCGCCCGAGCGGCGCGGTTCGGGGATGCTCGTCGAGGACGCGCTGGACGACGTCCTGTGGAACAACCCGCCGATCGCCAACTACGCGACTCACTACCCGGTGCGGGACATCGAGCTCGACGGGGTGACGCTGAAGGCGGAGACCCCGGTGCTGATCAGCTTCGCCGCCGCGAACAGCGACCCGGGGCTCACCGACGCCCGCCAGACCCTGAGCAAGGGCGCCCACCTGGCCTGGGGCGCGGGCCCGCACGTGTGCCCGGCCAAGTCGCCCGCGACGCTGATCGCGCTGACCGCGATCGAGAGGATCCTCAACACCGTCCCGGACCTCTCGCTGGCCGTGCCCGCGTCGGGCGTGGCCTGGCGGCCGGGCCCTTTCCACCGGGCACTGGTCGCGCTGCCCGTACGGTTCACGCCGACGGCCGCGCGGCGGTCGTCGGCCGGGGTGCAGCCGCCGGCCCAGACCTCGGCCCAGCTGCCCGACCCGTACCGGAACGCTCCTCAGGCCGCGCCGGTGACACCCCGTCACGCCGGGGAGCCGGCCAAGAAGCAGAAGGGCTGGTGGAGTTCGTTCCTCGACGTGTTCCGCGTATGACTCACGGGCCAACCATTCGCATGTGACAACGGGCATCGGTAACGCGATCCGCGGCGGAACCCGGATCCGGAGGCTTTCGGCATGCTGCGCGGCGGCAGCCGCCTCACGCTCGGCGGCGGGGTGCACTACTGCCTGGGCGCGGCGCCGACGAAGCTGGAGGCGCGGACGCTTCTGTCACGCGTGCTGGACCGTTTCCCCACCCTGCGCACGGTCGCGCCGCCGGTGTATGCCCGGCGCGAGGGAGCCGTCCTGCACGTGGAGCTGGACGCGCCCGCGAGCGGGAACGCGGTGACCGAGGCGATGCTCGACGAGCTGCTGGACATCGTCGCCGTCCCGGACCCGGAGGTGCGGGTGCTGGTGCTCAGCGGTGCTGGGGACGACTTCTGTCTGGGCGGGGACCGCACCGAGTTCGGTCAGTGGCTGGAGGAGGACCCGACGGGCCGGGGCATCCGGGTCGCCGGCGAGAAGGCCCGCCGGGTCTGCGAGGCGATCTCGGGCGGCCCGGCGGTGACCATCGCCCGGGTGCAGGGCAAGGCGGTCGGCGCGGGGTTCGCGCTGGCCCTCGCCTGCGACCTGCGGGTCGGCGCGGACACGGCCTCCTTCCGGCTGCCGGAGCTGGCGCTCGGGCTGCCGACCGCCTGGGGCGGACTGCTGCCCCGGCTGATCCACGAGGTGGGCGCGGCCCGGGTGCGCGAGCTGATCCTGACCGGGCGGGCCTTCGGGTCCGCCGAGGCCCGCGAGCTGTCCGTGCTCCAGCGGGTGGTGCCCGAGGCGGAGCTGGACGACGCGGTCGCCGCCTGGGCGAAGCCGGTGGTCCGCCGGCCGGAGGCCGCGCTGCGGGTCACCAAGGCGCTGCTGAACTCCTACGCCGCCGCCACCCGGCTGGCCGATCCCGCGTTCCTCGACGCGGAGCTGATGGCCTCGGTCGCGGCCGCCACACGGCGCCCTCCGGCGGGCGGCAACGGGGCGGGCGGGTCACACTCGTAAAAACCCGAGTGGGAGGTCTCCGGCGTGGACGTACCGGTGTGGCTGTGGATCGTGTTCGCCGTGACCGTCGTCGTCTCGCTGGCGGTCGACCTCTTGGCGCACCGCAAGGCGCATGTCATCGGCTTCAAGGAGGCCGGGCTGTGGAGCGCCCTGTGGGTGAGCCTCGCGCTGATTTTCGGCGGGGTGGTCTTCCTGACCCTCGGGACGACCGCCGGGACGGAGTACACGACCGCCTGGCTGCTGGAGAAGAGCCTTTCGGTCGACAACCTCTTCGTCTTCGCGCTGATCTTCGCGTATTTCAAGGTGCCCCGGGAGTATCAGCACCGGGTGCTTTTCTTCGGGGTCATCGGCGCGCTGGTGTTCCGGGCGATCTTCCTGACCGCGGGCGTCGCGGTGGTGAACCGCTTCACGTTCGTCCTGTTCCTCTTCGCCGCGATCCTTCTCTACAGCAGCTATAAAATCCTCAGCGGCCAGGAGGAGAATTTCGATCCGGGCAAGAGCTTCGCGGTGCGGCTGCTGCGGAAGATCATGCCGGTCCAGGACGACTATTCCGGCACGCATTTCGTCGTCCACAAGGAGGGCCGGCGGGTCGCCACCCCGCTGCTCGCGGTGGTCGCCGCGATCGAGGCGGCCGACCTCATCTTCGCGGTCGACAGCGTGCCCGCGGTGCTCGCGGTCAGCGACGACCTGTTCATCGTCTACACCAGCAACGCCTTCGCGATCCTGGGGCTGCGGGCCCTGTACTTCCTGCTGGCGGGGCTGCTGGACCGGTTCCACTACCTGAGCCACGGGCTGGCGATCATCCTCGCCTTCATCGCGGTCAAGCTCGTCCTCCAGGCCTGCCACAAGATGATCAGCACCTCGATCCCGGAGATTCCGTCGCCGGTGAGCCTGGCGGTGATCGTCGTCATTCTGGCGGTGTCGGTGACCCTGAGCATGCGCCGGCCGCCGCCGAGCCCGGACGGTGCGGACGCGTCCGACGCCGATTCGAGCAAGTAAGGCCGAGGCAAAGCAAAGGGAAAGACTGTCCAAAATCTCCCGCCGGGCCTATCGTGAGTAAATGGACAACGAAAAGCGTGACCTCCACCAGCGGGCCGCTTTCATGTGCCCCACCTGCAAACAGCCCGTCCACTCCGAAATCCACCGCCACAAGTCCCTCGGGATCTTCGTCCCGGTATGGCGCGCGGGCCCCTGCGAGAACCCCGACTGCGCGGATTACGCCCCCGAGGAACGGCACTCACGGCACCGCTCGCGGCACTGACGTCCCGGCGTCCTGACGTCCTCGGGTCACGACGTCCACCCCGGGCCGGTCCGCCCGACGCGCGGACCGGCCCCCGGCTGACTAGCGTTGGTCGTACGGACGGGGGCCGAAGACCAGGACTCCAGGGAAGGACCGGCGCGCCATGGCTGTACAACCCGAGGGCACCCCCTGCTGGGCGGACGCCATGTTCGCCGACGTCGAGGGCGCCAAGAGCTTCTACGGAGACGTCCTCGGCTGGACGTTCGGCGAGAGTTCGCCGGAGTTCGGCGACTACACGCAGGCGTACGCGGACGGCAAGGCGGCCGCCGCCGTCTCCCCGCCCATGCAGGGCACCGAAGGGGCCCCCTCGGCCTGGTGTCTCTACCTCGCGTCGCAGGACGCCGCCGCGACCGCCGCGAAGGTCCGCGAACACGGCGGCGAGGTGCTGGTGGAGCCGATGGAGGTCGGCGAGTTCGGCACGATGGCGCTGGCCCGCGACCCCGGCGGAGCCGTGTTCGGCATCTGGCAGGCGAACGTCCACGAGGGGTTCGAGACGGAGATGGGCACGCCCGGCGGATACTGCTGGGGCGAGGTCTTCACCCGGGACACGAAGGCGGTCGACACGTTCTACCCGGCGGTCTTCCCGTACACGGCACGGAAGTTCGACGACGAGTCCATGGACTTCTCCATGTTCGACGTGCAGGGAGAGACGGTCCTCGGCCGCATGCTGATGGACAAGGACTTCCCGCCCGATCTGCCCTCGTACCTGAACGTGTACTTCGCCGTGCCGGACTGCGACGCGGCGGTGGCGAAGGCGACCGAGCGCGGCGGGGTGCTGCGGTACGGGCCGACGGACAGCCCGTTCGGCCGGTTCGCGGCGATCAGCGACCCGCAGGGCGCGGCGTTCACCGTGATCGACGTGACCACCACCGAGGGCGAGATGCCGGCGACGAGCCCGGTGACCTGACCCGGGACCCTCGACCGCCGACGGGCCGCGACCGGAGCAACCGGCGCGGCCCGTCCGTATGTCCGCCGCGCCGTCGCGCACCCTCCGCACCTCACTGCACGCTCCTCCGTACGTTCCCCCGTACGTTCCTCCGAGACTCCTCGCATCTGCGATGGAACATCGTCCAGAGAATGGTAAATGCCAGCCCTGTTGGCCTAGCGTGTCGCACATGCAGTCCTACACAATCGGCCAGGCAGCACGACTTCTCGGGGTCAGCCCCGACACCGCCCGCCGCTGGGCGGACGCCGGCCGGGTCGCGACCCATCGCGACGAGGCCGGCCGCCGCCTGATCGACGGCCGCGCGCTGGCCGCCTTCTCGATCGAGGTCGGCCAGGGTGCGGGCGGTGAGGACGAGGCCCCCTACACCTCGGCCCGCAACGCGTTCCCGGGCATCGTCACCGCGGTGAAACTCGGCGATGTCGCGGCCCAGGTCGAGATCCAGGCCGGTCCGCACCGGCTCGTCTCGCTCCTGACCAGGGAGGCGGTCGAGGAGCTGGGCCTGGATGTCGGCATGCAGGCGACCGCCCGCGTGAAGTCGACCAGCGTGCACATCGACCGCACCTAGGACGACGGCCCGCCGCTGCCCCCGTACCGGTGCCCCGCACGGCACCCCGCCCGGCCGGCGCCCGCCGACCGCGCACGCATCCAAGGAGTCCCACCCTCATGTCTCTGCTGATCACCCGCCGCCGTGCGGCCGCCGCCGTCCTGACCACCGCCCTCCTCGTCCCGCTCGCCGCCTACGGCAGCGACGACTCCGGCACCGCCAAGGACAAGGACAGCGGCTCCGGGTCCACCTCCTCCGGCGCCCCGAAGGCCGACCTGACCGTGCTGGCAGCGTCCTCCCTGACCGACGTCTTCAAGGAGGCGGGGGCCGCGTACGAGAAGGAGAACCCCGGCACGAAGGTGACGTTCTCCTTCGCGGGCTCCCAGGAGCTGGCCGCCCAGGTCAAGCAGGGCGCCCCCGCCGACGCGCTGGTCACCGCCGACACCAAGACGATGGACGGCCTCTCGGGCGACACCGGGAAGCCCGCCGTCATCGCCAAGAACCGCCTCGTCATCGCCACCGGTGAGGGCAACCCGGAGAAGGTCGAGAGCCTGAAGGACCTCTCCGACCCGAAGCTGAAGGTCGTCCTGGCCGCCCCCGAGGTGCCGGTGGGCCGCTACAGCGAGCAGATCCTCGACGCGCAGAAGATCGAGGTGAAGCCGGTCTCCCAGGAGCCCAACGTGCGCGCGGTCCTCAGCAAGGTCGAGCTGGGCGAGGCGGACGCCGGGCTCGTCTACAAGACCGACGCCGAGACCGCCACCGACAAGGTCGACGCGATCGAGATCCCGGACGCGCAGAACGCCATCGCCTCCTACCCGGCCGCCACACTGAAGGCGTCCAAGCACGGCGAGGCCGCCGCCGCGTTCGTCGCCTGGCTCTCCACGCCCGCCGCACAGAAGATCCTCCAGGGCGCGGGCTTCCAGCAGCCGTAACCGCACCCGCCCGGCAGCCCCGTACCGTCCGACGGGGCTGCCGGGCACCGCACTTCGAGCCCCACGAGGTCACCGATGAGACGTCCCGGCCGCCGCACCTCCGGGGCCCGCGCGCCCCTGCTCCTGACGGTGCCCGCCCTGCTGGCCGTGGCGTTCCTGATGCTGCCGCTCGTCGGGATCCTGGTCCGTACCTCCTGGGGCGAGCTCGGCGACCACCTCACGGCCGAGGCCACCACCGAGGCGCTGCGGCTCTCGCTGCTGGTCTCCCTGTGGGCGCTCGGGATCTCCCTGCTGCTCGGGGTGCCGCTGGCCTGGCTGCTGGCCCGGGTGCCGTTCCCCGGCAAGGCGTTCGTCCGCTCGCTGGTGCTGCTGCCGATGGTGCTGCCGCCCACGGTCGGCGGCGTCGCGCTGCTGCTGGCGTTCGGGCGGCGCGGGCTGCTCGGCCCCTGGCTGGAGGACACCTTCGGCGTCACGCTCCCCTTCCACACCTCGGGGGCCGTGCTCGCGGCGACGTTCGTCGCGATGCCGTTCCTGGTCATCTCGCTGGAGGGCGCGCTCGGCGGGCTGCGCCCCCGGTACGAGGAGACCGCCGCCTCCCTCGGGGCCTCGCCGGTCCGGGTGTTCCTCACCGTGACGCTGCCGATGGTCGCCCCCGGGCTGATCGCCGGAGCCGCCCTGACCTGGGCGCGGGCGCTCGGCGAGTTCGGCGCCACCATCACCTTCGCCGGGAACCTCCCCGGCACCACGCAGACCCTGCCGCTCCAGGTCTATCTGCTGCTCCAGGACTCGCCGGAGGCCGCCACCTCGGTGTCGCTGCTGCTCCTGGCCATCGCGATGATCGTCCTGATCGCGCTGCGGGGCCGCTGGACCGGCACCCCGGGCGACCACCGGGACCTCGCGAGCCGGGCGGCGGCGGCCCGCCCGGTCGAACCGGCGGCCACGGCCCCGGACCCGTTCCCCGAGCCCGCCGCCGACCAACCGCCGAAGGTCGCGCCCGAGCCCTGGCCGCTGCACGCCGACGTCACCGGCTTCACCCGCCTCACCCTGGACGCCGGCCCCGGCACCACCATCGCGGTGGTCGGCCCCAACGGCGCGGGCAAGACGACGCTCCTGCGGGCCCTGCTCGGCCTCACGCCCCGCGCGCACGCCGCCCTGCGCCTCGGCGACGACGACGTCACCGGCCTCCCCCCGCACCGCCGGGGCGTGGCCTGGGTCCCCCAGGACGGGGCGCTCTTCCCGCACCTGAGCGCCCTGACCAACACGGCGTACGGGCTCCGCGCCCACGGCGTGCCCCGCGCCGAGGCCCGGCGCGAGGCCCAGGGCTGGCTGGACCGGCTCGGGGTGGGCCACCTCGCCCACCGCAGGCCCGCCCAGCTCTCCGGCGGCCAGGCCCAGCGGGTCGCCCTGGCCCGCGCGCTGGCCGCCCGCCCGCGCCTCCTGCTGCTGGACGAACCGCTCGCCGCCCTCGACCAGACCACCCGGGCCCGGGTGCGGCACACCCTGCGCGGGCACCTCGCGGACTTCGGCGGGGTCTGCCTGATCGTCACCCACGACCCGGTCGAGGCGGTCTCGCTGGCCGACCGGGTCCTGGTGCTGGAAGACGGCCGGGCCGTCCAGGACGAGCCGCCCGCCGAGGTAACCCGGCACCCGCGCTCGCCGTGGGTCGCCCGGATGCTGGGCCGCAACGCCTGGCCCGGCACCGCCACCGCCGACGGCCTCGCGCTGGAGGGCGGCGGCCACCTCGTGGTCGCCGAACCCCTCCCGGCGGGCACGGACGCCCTCGCGGTCATCGCGCCGGAAGCCGTCTCCGTACACCGGGAGCGGCCCACCGGCTCCCCCCGCAACGTCTGGCCGGGCACGGTCCGCGAGATCACCTCGGGCGGCAGCCGGCTGCGGCTGCTGATCACCTCGGCCGAGGCCCCGGACCTGGTCGCGGAGATCACCCCGGGGGCCGCCGCCGAGCTGGGGATCGCCGACGGGAGCACCGTCTGGACCAGCGTGAAGGCGACCGAGGCGACGGTCGTACCGCTGTAGCGGGGAGGCGGCCCGAAGGTGTCGGCCGGTCCGGCGCGGGAACCAGAACCCCACCGCAGACGTACTCCAGTACGACACGACCTCCCGCGGGACACGACGGGAAGCACGGAGAAACGGGGACCCCATGGCACTGTTCGGCAACGCCCACACGATCAACCCGGCCACCGCCCAGCAGGACTACGCCCGGCTCCTCGGGCAGGGCGAGCAGGTGCACGCCGCGTTCCTGCTGATCCGCGACACCATCCTGTTCACGGACCGGCGCCTCGTCCTCGTCGACAAGCAGGGCATCACCGGCAAGAAGACCGAGTACCACTCCGTGCCCTACCGCAGCATCACGCACTTCGCCGTGGAGACGGCCGGAACGTTCGATCTCGACGCCGAGCTGAAGATCTGGATCTCGGGCAACCCGACCCCGCTCCAGAAGACGTTCACCAAGGGCGTCGACATCTACGAGGTGCAGGCGATACTGACGCAGTTCGTCGCCCGCTAGCCCCCCCCCGGGGCCGGTCAGAACGACGGGCGCAGCCGGGCCGCCGCCGAGTGTCCGGGGACGGCGGCGCGCAGCTTCGCGGCCCGCTCCCGCAGGTGGGGCAGCAGCGCGTAGAGCGCGTCGCCGGGGCAGCGGGTCTCGAAGCTGTCGCGGTGGCCGGAGATGACGTGCAGCCGGGCCACCTGCCCCTTGTCGAAGCGGCTCTCGTCGTTCGTCGAGACCAGGTCGACGCTGCCCAGCGGGTCCGCCCCGGGCCGCAGCTTCCAGGCGGCGAGCTTCACCAGCGCGTCCATCATCGGCTTCGGCACCTCGGCCCCCTCGCCGAAGTTCCCGATGGCCGCGATGCCGACCGTGTCGGTGTTGAACCCCTTGGTGTGCGCGCCGAGCACCGAGCGGCCGACCCCGCCGGCGCGGCCCTCGTAGATGGTGCCGCAGCGGTCGACGAGGAAGTTGTAGCCGATGTCGTCCCAGCCGTCCTGCCGGATGTGGTCACGCTGGACGGCCCGGATCAGGTCGGGGGCGTCCGCGCAGTCGTAGTCGTTGGGGTTGCCGGTGTGGTGCACGAACACCGCCCGCGCCGGGGCCGTGTAGTGCGGCCCCTCCCTGACCAGGTCCTCGTCCGCGCCCCAGTCCCGGCGGCTGACGACGGCCGGCTGCGGCAGTCCGCGCGGCGGGCGGGGTCCGGTGGCCAGGTCCGTCTCCGGCGCGCGGAACGCCGGGCCGTCCCCGAACACCAGGAGGGCCAGGGGCAGGACCAGAACGCCCAGGACGATTCGGCGGGACCACATGGACTCCACCCTGCGCCCTGACCTCCCGCTTCGCAGAGGAGCGGGCCGTTCGGGTGACCCCCACCGGCCGGGGACTTTCCTCCGGAAATGCGGCCTTCGCCGGGTCTCCTTACGATGAGATCCGGATCATCGCCCGCTCCCGGCGGGGGTGCCCGGCGGATCGAGGAACCATGGCCCACGACCGTGTGCGGGACGAACCGGATGTCGGCCTCAAGCCGAACGCGATCGGGTTCGTCGACGCCCTTGTCATCGGCCTGAACGCGACCTCCCCGGCGTACTCGCTGGCCGCCGTCATCGGTCCGATCGTCGCCCTGGTGGGGATCTACGCCCCGGGCGTCATGTTCGCCTCGTTCGTGCCGATGCTGCTGATCGCCTCGGCGTTCTACTACCTGAACAAGGTCGACCAGGACTGCGGTACGACGTTCTCCTGGGTGACCCGGGCGATGGGCCCGTGGGCGGGCTGGCTGGGCGGCTGGGCGATCACCATGACCGGCGTCCTGGTGGTGGGCTCGCTGGCCGATGTGGCGGTGAGCTTCACGCTGCTGGCGGTGGGTCTGGACGGCTGGGTCGAGAACGACTTCGTGCGCCAGCTGCTCACCGTGCTGCTGATCATCGTGATGACCGGCCTCTGTGTGATCGGCACCGAGCTGTCCGCGAAGGTGCAGAACGTGCTGATCCTCCTCCAGATCGCGTTCCTGCTGGTTTTCGTCGCGGTGGCGCTCTACCGGGTGTACGCGGGCACGACCGGCGTCGACTCGATCGAACCGTCGCTCGGCTGGCTGGACCCCTTCGGCGCGGGCGGGGCCGCGCTGACCGGCGGGCTGCTGCTCGGGGTGTTCATCTACTGGGGCTGGGAGTCCGCGGTCAACCTCACCGAGGAGACCGAGAACTCGGCGAGCGCCCCGGGCAGGGCGGGCCTGTGGTCCACCGTCGTGCTCCTGGTGACCTACCTGTCCGTCGCCATCGCGGTCGTCGCCTTCGCGGGAACGGCGTTCCTGGCGGAGAACGCGGGCGAGGAGGAGTTCATCTTCGCCCAGCTCGCCGGGGACGTCCTCGGCGGCTGGGACTGGATCCTGCTGCTGGCGGTGGCCACCTCCGCGATCGCCTCCACCCAGACCACGATCATCCCGGCGTCCCGGACCGCCCTGTCCATGGCCCGACGCCAGGCGCTGCCGCGGCACTTCGGGCACATCAGCCCCCGGTTCCGTACCCCGGACGTCAGTACGTGGTGGGTCGCCGGGATCGCCATCGCCTGGTACGTCGTGGTCAACCAGATCTCCACCAACGCCCTCTTCGACTCGCTCACCGCCCTCTCCCTGCTGATCGCCTTCTACTACGCGCTCACCGGGGTGGCCTGCGCCGTCTACTACCGCCGCCATCTCACCGAGAGCGTGCGCAACTTCCTGCTCATCGGCCTCGGCCCGGTGGTCGGCGCCGGGCTGCTGACCTGGCTGCTGGTCCGCTCGGTCATCGACATGTCCGACCCGGCCAACTCCTACAGCGGCACCTCCTGGTTCGGCCTCGGTCCACCGCTCGTCATCGGCATCGTGATCGCCCTGGTGGGCGTGGTCCTGATGGTGGTGTGGCGACTGCGCGACGCGGTGTTCTGGCAGGAGCGGCCCGGGGTGGCGGACCCGGACCTGGTGCACGCCCCGAGCCGGAAGGAGCGCTGAGATGTCGGTCGTCCTCGGTTACGACGAGTCCCCCGGCGCCGCCCGCGCCCTGCGCATCGCCATCGAGGTGGCGGCCGCGTACGGGGAGGAGCTGGTCCTCGTCTACGGGGCCGCCGCCCCGGGCCTGCGCGACGGGGCCGAGTACCGCAGCCACTACGACGCGATCCGGCAGGCCGGGCGCACCGGCCTGGAGCACGCGCTCACGGCGGCCGGGGAGGCGGGCGTCCCCGCCTCGGTCGAGGTGCTGGACGAGAAGCCCGCACAGGCGCTGCTGGACGCCGCGGAACGGCACGGGGCCCGGGTCATCGTCGTCGGCACCTGGGGCGAGAGCCCGATGCGCGGGGCCCTGCTGGGCTCGACCCCGCACAAGCTGCTGCACATGTCGGCGGTCCCGGTGCTGTGCGTACCGACGGAGGAGGGGCAGACCCCGCAGCCGTAGCCGGCCGGACGGGCCGGTTCGCAGCGCCCCGCAGTCGGAGGCGGCCGGACGGGCAAGCTCACCGCGCCCCGCAGCCTCAGGCGCACCCGGACAGGCCGGTTCGCCGCGCCCCGCCCCGCTCACCACCGCCCCGGAACCTCACCACGCCTCCCCGGTCTCCGCCGTGCGCCCCGGAACGGACTTGTCCCCGCCGTCCTCCTCCCCGCGCAGCAGCCGGAACGCCAGCAGGGGGAACACCAGCACCGACACCATCGCGGCGGCGACCAGGGCGGCGGCCTCCCCCGCCCCGATCACCTTCTCGTCCAGGCCGATCGCGGTGATCGCCACCACCAGCGGCAGACAGGTCGACGCGAACAGCCCCAGCGCCCGGCGCGACCCCCGCCCGGTCAGGTCGCGCGGGGCCAGCAGGTACGCCGGAACCCCGCGCACGAGCAGGAACAGCAGCAGGAAGACCGGCAGGAGCAGCAGCGGACGCCCGCCGTCCAGGAGCGCCGCGAGGTCGAAGTCGATGCCCGTGACGATGTAGAAGAACGGCACCAGGAAGCCGAAGCCGATCGCCTCGACCCGCTCCAGGATCGCGTCGCCGCTCTCGGGCACCGCCCCCTGGAGGACGAGCCGGGTCAGCATCCCCGCGGCGAACGCCCCGAGCAGCGTGTCCAGGCCGAAGACATGGGCGAGCCCGAGCATCCCGGCCAGCAGCAGCATCACGAAGCGGACGGCGAACTGGCCGCTGGAGTGCAGGGTCACGGCGATGATCCGGGCGAACCACGGCGGCCGGGGCCGCATCGCCCAGAACACCGCGGCCGCCGTGACGACGGCGAACACGGCCAGCACGACACTCGCCGCACCCGGGCTGCGGCCGCTGAACAGCAGGGCCATCGCGATGATCGGCCCGAACTCCCCCACCGACCCGAACGCCATCACCACCGACCCGAACCGCCCCTCCAGCCGCCCCGAGTCCCGCAGGATCGGCAGCACCGCGCCCAGCGCGGTACTGGTGAGCGCGGTGCCGATGACCAGGCTCTTCGCCAGGTCCGCCCCGCTGAGCAGCAGGGCGACGCCGAGCCCGGCGGCGAACGAGAGGACCCAGGCGCCGCCCGCCCGGCGCAGGGTGTCGCCGCGGACCTCGGCGAACCGGATCTCGTACCCCGCCAGGAAGATCAGCATCGAGAGCCCGAGGTCGGAGAGGGCGTCGATGACCTGGTCGTGGTGGGCCCAGCCGAGCACATCGGGCCCGACCAGGATCCCGAGCACGATCTCGAAGATGACGACGGGGACCGGCAGCCACCGCCCGGTCGCGTAACCGAGCAGCGGCGCGAGAACCGCCAGGGCCATGATCAGGACGAGGGTTCCCGGGTGCTCCATCGCTCGTGTATAGCAAGGAGCATCCCGGAATCACCCGTTATGACACCCCCGGGGTGGCCGCTCCGTTCGGGCAGTGGGTGTCCCGGGCGGGGCGGTTCCCGGTGACGAGGAAGTCGCTGACGGCCCGGTCGCCGCAGACATTGCCGTTGCCCAGGTACATCCCGTGCCCGCCCTGTCCGACGGTGACCATCCTGGCCCGCTCGCCGAGCGCCTCCCGCATCTTCAGGGCCCCGGCGAGCGGGGTGGCGGGGTCGCGCAGGCTCTGGATCATGAGGACGTTCGAGGGGCCTTCGCCGGTGATCCGGGTGGGCCTCGGCTCCTCGTCGTGCTTCCAGAAGGAGCACGGGGTGATGTTCACGGGAAGCCCGGCCGTCAGCGGATACCGGGCCCGGTCGGCGGCGACCCGGCGGGCGTATCCGGAGTCCGGTCCGGGCCAGCGCACGTCGTTGCAGATCACCGCCATGGTCAGCGACGCGTCCTCGTCCGGCAGCGCGCCCGCGAGCTCCGGCGGCAGCACCGGGCGGCCCTGCGGATCCCCCGCCGACCGGATCAGCCGGGCCAGCGGCGCGAACCCGGCATCGCCGTTGAGGCTGCCGTGGAGCGCCTGCCGCAGCAGGTTGCCGGTCAGCGGCACGCCGGCCACGTCCGACTCCTTCGGCTCGCGGTCCAGCTCCCGGGCCAGGGCCAGGAACATCGGCTCCAGGTCCTCGGCGCGCCGGGCCAGTCGCAGCCCCTCGGCCTCCCGGGCCGGGTCCGCCGCCCAGGCCGCGAAATCGGGGAAGCGGAGGGCGACGGCCGGGCCCACGTTCGCCATCCAGCCGTACCCCACGCGCGCCGGGTCCGGGTCGCCGGTGCTGTCCAGGACCAGCCGGTCGACGCGGTCCGGGTGCTCCTGCGCGTACCCGGCCGCGACGTAACTCCCGTACGAGTGGCCCCAGACCGACAGCTTCCGCTCGCCCAGCGCGGCGCGCAGCCGGTCGATGTCGCGGACCTGGTTCCGGCTGCTGAAGGACCGCACCACCGGGCCGCCGTCGCGCGCGCACGCCGTGGCGGTGCGGCGGGAACGTTCGGTGTTCTCCGTGATCGAGCCGTCCGCCGCGGGCCAGGACCGCAGCGTCACCAGGTGCCGGTCCGCCTCCGGGATCCCGCAGCCGGCCCTGGTGGAGCCGCCGACCCCGCGCGGGTCCAGGCTGACCAGGTCGTACGCCCCCTCGGTCGCCGCCCGCAGCGCCGCGCCCTTCTGCGCGAGCCGCTGCACCCCCGATCCGCCGGGGCCCCCCGCGAGCGCCAGCAGGGTGCCGCGCCGGGCCTCGGGCCGGTCGGTGCGCAGCCGGGTGACCGCCAGGTCGACGGTGCTCCCGCCGGGGGGCGCGGTAGTCCAGGGGAACGCGGAGCGTGGCGCACTGCTGCCCGGCCGGGACGGGCGTGCCCGGGATCGGTGCGCAGGGCCCCCAGGCGAGCGGGGGCGCGGCGGGTCCCGCCGGGCGGCTGTGCGCGACGGGCGCGCCGACAGCGGTCAGGGTCCCGGCAGCGGCGGCGGCGGAGACAGTGAGGAGTAAGGCCTTACGGGTCCAGTTCGTCATGGACACAGCCTGGCCGGGCGGGAGTCCGCCGCCCATCCGGGAGCCCGGTGGACGGGGGTGGGGACACCCCCCGGGCGCCCCCTCGGACGGCCCCCCGGACGGCCCGCGTCACCCGTTCCCCCGCACCGGCGTGCCGGGCGACGGCCGGGGCCGTTGAATGCGAAGTCAGCGCGACACCCCCGAGGCGTCCCGGCAGGAGGCCGGGGGTGCGCCTCACCGGGAACGGGGCGGGAGGCAGGAGAGCCGCATGCCGTCGTCACACGCCCGCACGGACCGGGAGGACGTCCCGCACCGCCGGGGTGCGCTGCGCCGCACCGGCGAGTGGTGCGCCCGGCATTTCGTGACCGTCCTCGTCCTGTGGGTGGCCGCGCTCGCCGGGCTCCAGGTCCTCCAGCACGCGTACGGCGGCGACTACTCCGACGACTTCTCGCTGCCCGGCACCCAGTCCCAGGACGGCCTCGACGTCCTGAAGGCGCACGCGCCCTCGGCGGGCGGATACAGCGCGCAGGTGGTGCTGCACGACGCGGGCAAACCCCTCACCTCCTTCTCCGACCAGGTCGCCACGGCCGTCACCGACCTCCAGAAGCTCCCGGACGTGCTGTCCGCGCAGAACCCGCTGCCGCCGTCCGGCTCCACCCCGCCCCCGCCGCCCGACCCGAACACCGGCCCGCTCTCCACGGACCAGAAGACCGCCTACATCACCGTCCGGTTCAGCGTGCAGCCCTCCACCCTCGACCCGTCCTATCTCGACGGGGTCGACCAGGCCGTGCAGCCGTTGCGCTCGGCCGGGGTGGAGGTGGAGTACGGCGGTTCGCTCGGCGAACTGGCCCGGCCGGAGCCGAGCGACCGCACCAGCGAGGCGATCGGCTTCGGCGTGGCGATCGTGGTCCTGCTGATCGGCTTCGGCAGTCTGCTGGCCGCCGTGCTGCCGCTGGTCACCGCGCTGATCTGCGCCCTGTGCGGGCTGGCGCTGCTCGGCCTGTTCGCCGCCGCCGCGACCTTCGCGACCGTCTCCCCCACGCTCGCCACGATGATCGGCATCGGCGTCGGCATCGACTACGCCCTCTTCCTGGTCACCCGGCACCGGCAGAACCTCATCGACGGCCAGGACCCGGTGACCGCCGCCGGGAACGCCGCCGCCACCAGCGGACACGCCGTCCTGCTCTCCGGCTGCACGGTGATCATCGCGCTGTCGGGCCTGTGGGTCTCCGGGATCGGGTTCATCGGCAAGCTGGGCCTGGCCGCGGCGGTCACCGTCGTCACCGCGGTGGCCGGCGCCCTCACCCTCGTACCGGCGGTGCTGGGTCTCATCGGCCGCCGCATCGACCGGCTGCGGGTCCGGAAACCGGTGGCCGAGACCGTACCGGCCCCCGAGGGCGCGGAGCCCGGCGGCTGGCACCGGTACGCGCAGCGGGTGGAGCGGCGGCCCTGGTGGTTCCTGGCCGGCGGGGTGGTGGTGCTGGCCGTTCTGTCCTTCCCCCTCCTCTTCATCCAGCTCGGTCACATCGGCGACGGCGCCGACCCGAAGTCCTTCACCGACCGGCGCGCCTTCGACCTGATGTCGAGCGCTTTCGGCCCCGGCTCCAACGGCCCGCTGACCCTGGTCATCGACCAGAGCAAGGTGCCGTCCGGCGACCGTTCCGCCCTCGCCGACCAGGCGCAGAAGGCGCTGACGGGCGTACCGGACGCGGCCGTGATCACCCCGCTGACCGCGACGTCGGACGGCGACGTGCTGACCGCCACCGCCTACTCGGTGGCCGCCCCGCAGGACGAGCGGACCACCTCCCTGACGAACCGGCTCGTCGACGACGTCCTGCCCCGGGCCGTCTCCGGCAACGACGCGAGCACGTACGTGACCGGCACGACCGCCGCCCAGGTCGACTTCCTGGACATCGTCTCCAGCCGGCTGCCGCTGATCATCGCGGTCGTCGTGGGCCTGGCGTTCCTGGTGATCCTGGCCGTCTTCCGGGGCCTGCTCGTCGCGTTGAAGGCCGCCGTGCTCAACGTCCTGTCGATCGCGGCCTCGTACGGGGTCGTGGTGGCGGTCTTCCAGTGGGGCTGGGGCGGCCCGGCGCTGGGGGTGTCGGGAGACGTCCCGATCGAGAGCTACGTCCCGATGATGATGTTCGCGATCGTCTTCGGGCTGAGCATGGACTACGAGATCTTCCTGCTCTCCCGCATCCACGAGGCGTGGGTGCGCACCGGGGATCCGCGCGCGAGCGTGGCGCACGCGCTGGAGATCACCGCCCGGGTCATCACCTGCGCGGCGCTGATCATGGTGAGCGTCTTCGCCGCGTTCGTCATCAGCGACAACATCGTGGTGAAGATGCTGGGCCTCGGGCTCGCCGCCAGCGTGCTCATCGACGCCACAGTCGTACGCCTGCTGCTGGTCCCGGCGGTGATGACCCTGCTGGGCCGGGCCGCCTGGTGGATCCCCGGCCCGCTGGACCGGATCCTGCCGCACCTGGACGCCGAGGGGAGCGCGCAGCCGCCGCCCGAACGGGCCGGACGCGGGTGACACGGGGCGGCTGACGCGGGTGCGAACCGGGCGCCCCCGGCCGGTGACGCGGGACACAGTGGCAGGAGGGAACTCGTCCGCGTTCTAGGGTGTCAGGATGCCTCAGCTGCCCCTCACCACCTCCGAGCAGCCGCGTCCCACCGCCGCTGCCGGCGCCCCGGAGACCGGAAAGCCCCCTTCCGACGGCCGGGACCATTTCTTCGACAACGCGAAGTACCTGGCGATCGTGCTGGTGGCGATCGCTCACGCGTGGGAGCCGCTGCCCTCCGGCCGCCTCGTGGAAACCGCGTACACCTTCGTCTACACGTTCCACATGCCGGTGTTCATCCTGATAGCCGGCTACTTCTCGCGGAACTTCGAGCTGCGGCCGGACCGGGTGTGGAAGCTGGTCACCAGCCTGCTGGTGCCCTACGTCCTGTTCGAGGTGCTCTACACGCTCTTCGAGCGGGCGACGGACAAGCCGGACTACGCCTTCTCGCTGCTCTCGCCCTACTGGCTGCTGTGGTTCCTGCCCGCCCTCTTCCTCTGGCGGCTCTCCACCCCCCTCTGGCAGGCCGTGCGCTTCCCGGTGCTGGTCTCCGTCGCCGTCGCCGCCCTCGCGACGCTGTCCCCGGCCGCGGACGGGTCCCTCCAGGTCCAGCGCATCCTGCAGTTCCTGCCGTTCTACGTACTCGGCCTGCGGCTGCGCCCGGAGCACTTCCAGCTCCTGCGCTCCACCTGGGTGCGGGTCGTCTCGGTGCCGGTGTTCGCCCTCGGCCTGCTCGCGGCGTACTGGCTGGTGCCCCGGACGTCCACCTCGTGGTTCTTCCGCAAGAGCAGCACGGACCGGCTGGACACCGCCGAGTGGACGGGCCCGACCGCCACCGTGCTGCTGTTCGTGGCCGCGGTCGTGCTGGGCGCGTGCTTCCTCGCCTGGGTGCCCAAGGGCAGGAGCTGGATGACCGCGCTCGGCACCTGCACGCTGTACGGGTACCTGCTCCACGGCTTCGTCGTCCGGGGCCTGAAGTACGGGGGGTTCTACGACGACCCGTTCTTCGACACCACCCTGGGCACGGTCGCCGTCACCCTGGGCGCGATCGCCGTCATCACCCTGCTGTGCACGCCCCCGGTCCGGCGGCTGCTGCGCCCGCTGCTGGAACCGCGGATGGCGTGGGCCCGGCAGAAGCCACCGGCCGCCCGGGCGTCCTGAGACGCCGAACGGCCGGAAGGCGGGGAGGGTTCAGCAATCCGTGACGACGGTCCTGCCGAACACCGCGACGTGCTCCAGGACGTCCTCCAGCGGATCGTCGATCTGACCCGTCGCGATCAGGGCCACCTGCGGGCCGTTGTGGGACCCGGTGTGCGTCTCGTCGGCGTGGGCAGCGGTGGCGGCGGTGGTGGCGGGCAGCACGGACGCCACCACCGTCACTCCTAATGCGGTCAGCTTCCTCTTCATGCAGTTGATCTTCGTCGGCTCCGGGCGCCATGGCGGGGACCGACGCCGGGCGTCCGGCCACTTGTTACAGAGAGTCGCCTGAGCGCTCTTCGGTGGCCGCCGGATTCCCCAGCAGCACGGAGGCCGTCTCCAGCGGGGTACGGGCGGGAGCCGGCGCGGGCACGGCCGACTCGGCGGTACGGCAGGTGAAGCCGAGCTTGGACAGCGCCCGGACGACCTCGGCGGAGCTGAAGTCACGGCGGTCCTGCCGGGTGATCACCTCACCCACCTGCTTGACGGGGTAGACCCGGCGGCTGATGACCACCGCGTCGCCCGTGACGGGTTCGGGCTTGATGCCCTTCATCGAGTCCTCCACCTCGCTCTTGAACAGATCGAAGGGGAAGCGGGCGATGACACAGCGCATGGTTCCTCAACAGGGGTCGAGTGCACGGGGGACGTGTCGAGTGCACGGAGGGGACTTGCAGAAGCCCCGGACAACAGCCCCGGACGGAAGTCCGGACGGGGAGACTCGGTGCGCGCGCCGGGAGAAGGACCGGGGCGTGCGGGGCGGGGCGCGGGGGGGGCGCCCCCCCCCCCCCGGGGGCCCCCCCGGCCCGGTGTCAACGGAGGCTGCCTACGGAAATGACCGGAGGCCGCCTCGGGCGTGTCCGGCGGATCGGAGCCGGACGCGCCCTACGGCATGAGGGTCTCGACCAGCGTTTCCTGGAGCGCGCCGAGCCAGAGGTAGGCCATCACCATGGGCTTGCGCGGATCGGCGTCGGGGAGCCGGTAGAGCGAGCCCTCCTCGCCCTCGTCCTCGTCGGCGACCTCCAGCCGGGTGCCGATGGTCAGGCGCAGGTCGTTGAGGGAGCGGAGCCAGCTGCGGCACTCGTCACCGGTGAGGGTGAGGACCGCGCCGCCGTCGCCGACGGGCGAGAGCGCGTCCAGGGTGCGGACGACGGTGACGGCGTCCTCGCGCTTGCCGGAGCGCAGGTCCATCTCGGTGAAGCGACGGAACTCGGCGGACAGCTCGCGCAGCTCCTCCTCCGGCTTTCCGCCCTCGGCGGGCCGGTCGGGGCCGCCGTAGGCGTCGGGGAAGAGCCGGGCGAGCGCCGGGTCGGACGGCGGCTTGCTGGGGCCCTCGGCGAAGAGGGCGGCGAGCGGATCCTCGCCGTCGGCGGGCTGGTCTCCCGGGCCGATCAGCTCCAGCAGCTGGACGGCGAGGGAGCGCAGGATGGAGATCTCGACCTCGTCGAGCGCGACGGCCGCGCCGCCGCCTGGGGTGGCCTCGAAGTGGCCGGCCATGGAATCTCCGATGGTGGGTCGAACAGGGCAGGGGCGGTACGACAGGGGCGCCGTGGGCGCGGCAGCGCGGAGGCTAGTTGCGGTCCTGGGTGAGGGTGGCCCACAGCCCGTAGCCGTGCATGGCCTGGACGTCGCGCTCCATCTCCTCGCGGCTCCCGCTGGAGACGACGGCGCGCCCCTTCTGGTGCACGTCCATCATGAGCCGGTGGGCCTTGTCCTTCGGATAGCCGAAGTAGGCCTGGAAGACGTAGGTCACGTAGCTCATGAGATTGACCGGGTCGTTGTGGACGAGCGTCACCCACGGGACGTCGGGCTCGGGGACCGCGAAGGTCTCCTCGGCCGAATCGGGACGTTCGATCTCTAGCGGGGTAGCAACGCTCACCTGTCCCATGCTGCCACCCGGGCGGGTCCCGCGCACAAACGGACCCCACATCTCGTCACTTTGACGAATAGGGGGTAGCATCCCAGCCATGAACTCAGCGGACCTCGGGCGACGGGTCGGCGTTCCGTCGACCGCGCTCTTCACCGACCAGTACGAACTGACCATGGTGCAGGCGGCCCTCAAGGCCGGCACCGCCGACCGGCACTCGGTCTTCGAGGCGTTCACCCGCCGGCTGCCCGAGGGACGGCGCTACGGTGTCGTCGCGGGCACCGGGCGGGTGCTGGACGCGGTGGAGAACTTCCACTTCGACGACGAGATGATCGGCTTCCTGCGGCAGCAGGAGATCGTCGACGAGCCGACCCTCGAATGGCTGGCCGGCTACCGCTTCAGCGGCGATATCTGGGGCTACCCGGAGGGCGAGGTCTACTTCCCCGGCTCCCCGATCCTGCGGGTCGAGGGGTCCTTTGCCGAGTGCGTGCTGCTGGAGACGGTGATCCTCTCCATCCTCAACCACGACTCCGCCATCGCGGCCGCCGCCTCACGGATGTCGGCCGCCGCCGGGGGCCGACGGCTGATCGAGATGGGCGCGCGGCGCACCCACGAGCTGTCGGCGGTCGCCTCGGCGCGCGCGGCGTACGTCGGCGGGTTCGACGCCACCTCCGACCTGGCGGCCGGGTTCCGCTACGCGATCCCGACCGTCGGCACGAGCGCGCACGCCTTCACCCTGCTGCACGACAGCGAGCGCGACGCGTTCCGGGCGCAGGTGGACTCGCTCGGCCGGGGGACGACGCTGCTGGTCGACACCTACGACGTGACCGAGGCGGTCCGGGCGGCCGTCGAGATCGCGGGGCCCGAGCTCGGCGCCGTACGGATCGACTCCGGGGACCTGCTGCTGGTCGCGCACCGGGTACGGCAGCAGCTGGACGAGCTGGGGGCGACGGGCACGAAGATCGTCGTGACCTCGGACCTGGACGAGTACGCCATCGCCTCACTGGCCGCCGCGCCGGTGGACGCGTACGGGGTCGGCACCCAGCTGGTCACCGGGAGCGGGCACCCCACCTGCTCGATGGTCTACAAGCTGGTGGCCCGTGCCGGCTCGGCGGAGCCGGACGCTCCGCTGGTACCGGTGGCGAAGAAGTCGCTCGGCGCGAAGTCGTCGAAGGGCGGTCGCAAGTGGGCCGCCCGCCGGACCGACGAGCACGGGATCGCCGAGGCCGAGGTGATCGGCACCGGCCCCGTGCCCGGGGAGGCGGCCGGCCGGCCGCTGCTGGTGGAGCTGGTGCGGGGCGGCGAGGTGGTCGCCCGCGAGCCGCTGGAGGCGGCCCGGGAGCGGCACGTGGCCGCGCGCGCGGGGCTGCCGATGTCGGCGATCCAGCTGTCGCGCGGCGAACCGGTGATCCCGACCGAGTACGCCTGATCCCGACCGGGTGCACCTGGGCCCGACCGGGTGCACCCGGCCGGGGGTTCCTGGGTGGCCGAGTACTCCTGGGCCCGGCCGAGCCCGGCCCGAGCCCGCCCCCGGACGACGGCCCGGGGCGGACCGCCGGGTGCCCGTGGCGGCCCGCCGGAGGCCGCCGCGGCGTCCGGATCGGCCGGGTCCGCAACCGGGGGTTTCGCGGACGGGCTTGATTGTGACGTTCCAGTGCCTAGGCTCGAACCCTCGGCCCCCACCCGGACACCCCGGCTTCCCCACTCGTTCCCCCACCGCTCCCGCTCTCCCCGCTCCCGCTCGTCCCCCGCTCCCGCCCCCACCGAAGGACACCCGCCATGCACCGCGCATTGATCGTCGTGGACGTTCAGAACGACTTCTGCGAAGGCGGCAGCCTCGCGGTGGCGGGCGGTGCCGACGTCGCCGCAGCCATCACCGACCTGATCGGCGACGCCCAGCCCGCCTACCGCCATGTGGTCGCCACCCGCGACCACCACATCGACCCGGGCGACCACTTCTCGACCGCCCCGGACTACGTCGACTCCTGGCCGGTGCACTGCGTCGCCGGTACGGAGGGCGTCGGCTTCCACCCGAACTTCGCACCCGCCGTCGCCTCCGGGGCGATCGACACGGTGTTCGACAAAGGGGCGTATTCGGCCGCGTACAGCGGGTTCGAGGGCACGGACGAGAACGGGATCGGCCTCACCCAGTGGCTGCGCGACCGCGAGGTCACCGAGGTCGACGTGGTGGGCATCGCCACCGACCACTGCGTACGGGCCACCGCGCTGGACGCGGCCCGTGAGGGCTTCGTCACCCATGTGCTGCTCGACCTGACCGCGGGCGTCTCCGGGGCGACCACGGAACGGGCCCTGGCGGAGCTGCGTACGGCGGGCGTGAAGCTCTCCGGCGCACCGGTCGTCGCGTCGTAGCCCCCTCCGGCGGGCCCCGCCCGCTCGCGCCCTACGCGGCCGGGCGGGCCGGTCCGGCGTACCCGGCGGGTCCCAGCAGGGCCCTGATCGGGTGCCACAGCTCCAGGCACGACTGGATCGGCTGGCTGACCTGGGCGGGCTGGGGCGAGTGGCCCGACTGGGCCGATGGGGCCGACGAGGTGGGCTGAGGACCGAGACCGCCGGGCCGGACGGCCGGCTCCGCCTGCGGGGCGGCCCGCCACAGCAGCCCGTCCGGGTGGTGCAGCACCGCCGTGATCTCGTCCGGCGTCGGCGGCTGGTCGTTGCCGCGCAGATAGACCGCCCGCAGCCCCAGATTGCGCAGCCTGGTCAGGGCGCGCGCCCGGTTCACCGCGTGCACCAGCACCCGTACCGGGGCCCCGGGCCCCGCTCCCGTACCACTACCTGGACCTGTGCCGTCGGCCGGTCTGGTGAGGGTCAGGGCGACCACCACCGTGCCGTTCGGCAACCTGCAGAAACCTCCGCCTGCCATGCTCCGCGCTCCCCCGTGAGACGTCGTGTCAATAAGGATGTGAACAAGACGCACCTAAACACGATCGGCCGCCGCCCGCTAGGGGGCGACGGCCGATGACGCTGTGACCTGCGGTTTTACTTGATCAGCGGCCCGAGGGGCTGACCAGCACGCTCATCGTCCGGCCGTCGAGCGGCTCGTGGACGATGGAGATGCGGGTGTTCGTGTCAGAAACCTTGACACTGCCCGTGGGGTTCTCCTTGTACCAGTAGGTGCCCTTGCGGTCGTCGAAGACCGGCTTGCCCAGGCTGGGCTTGATGTACAGCGGCACGTCCGCGTTGTGGAGCGTGAAGCCCTTGTTCGGGTACCAGCTGAACGGGGCGTCGAACGGCTGGATCTTGTTGCGCAGGAGCGAGCCGTCCTTCCACGTGAGCGGCTTGGCGTGCGCGTCGATCGGCAGGATCAGACCCTGGCCCGGGTGGACGGAGGTGTTGTTGTCCTTCTGGGAGGTGTCCCAGAGCCAGACCAGCAGACCGTTCTGGTACGCGTAGTGCTCGACCCAGTCCGGACGGGTGCCGGAGAAGCCGAAGTTGTACGGGCCGACCTTCAACGTCTCGTCGTAGGAGACGTACTGGCGGTTCTCCGCGATGTAGTACTGCGGGTAGTCCTGGGTGAAGGACTCGCCGATCCGCGAGAAGCCCTTGGCGGTCCAGCCGTTGTCGTCGCCCTCGGCGTTGTCCGAGAAGAGCGCCGCGCCGTCGGCCGTGACGGTGATGGCGTCGGCCGCGAAGCCCTTGCCGCCCGCGCCGCCGTCCGTCTGGTAGCGGAAGCGGAGGTCGACCTTCTTGCCCGCGTAGGCGTCCAGCGGGAAGGACAGCTTCTTGTACGCGCCCGAGACGTCGGTCAGGGCCGGCTTGTCACTGGCGTCACGCGGGATGGCCTTGCCGTCGGCGGTGCCGTCGAGCGCGGTCCAGCTGGTGCCGCCGTTGTCGGACACCTCGGTGTAGAGGTAGTCGTAGTCGGCCTCGATGTCGTACCAGCCCGAAAGGTCCAGCGTGGCCTTGGACTTGCCGGTCAGGTCGACCGAGCGGGTCAGGGTGTTCGACAGGTCGTCGCCCATGTCGCTCCACCACTGCTTCGTCCCCTCGGCGGGCTTGACGACGGTGGTGGTGACGGCCTTCTTCGGCAGCTCGACGACGAGCGCCTGCGGGTTCTTGGTGTTGTACTCCGAGACGCCCAGCTTGTGCAGCGAGGTCTTGCCGGCCTTGGCCTTGTCGTAGTCGAGCCAGCCGAGCTGGAGCTTGTCCCACGAGGTCATGTCGCCCGGCAGGTTGCCGATCTCGCCCTTGCCGGTGCCGAGCCAGGAGCCCGCCGACATCAGGGACCAGAAGCCGACCGAGTTCTCGCCGCCGCCGGAGGTGTCGTACAGGTCCGGCAGGCCGAGGTCGTGGGCGTACTCGTGGGCGAAGACGCCCAGGCCGCCGTTCTCGGGCTGGACGGTGTAGTCGCCGACCCAGATGCCCGTGTCGCCGATCTGCGCGCCACCGGCCTTGTTGTCCGCGGGGCCGGTCGCACCGGCGTTGGTGCCGTACGCGTACCAGCGGTGCGCCCAGATGGCGTTGGTGCCCTCGGCACCGCCGCCGGCCGACTCGTCCTCGCCGGCGTGGACCAGCTGGAAGTGGTCGATGTAGCCGTCGGGCTCGTTGAAGTTGCCGTCGCCGTCGAAGTCGTAGCGGTCCCACTCGTCGTACTCGGCGAGGTTCGCCTTGATCTCCGCGTCGGTGCGGCCCTTGGCCTGCTGGTCGGCGACCCAGGCGTTCACGCCGTCGCGGACCGCGTCCCACACGTTGGCGCAGTTGGACTGGCCGCAGTAGTTGGAGCCGTAACGGGCCTCGTTGTAGGGGACCTTGACCCAGTCGGAGACCTCGCCCTCGACCGAGTAGCGGCCCGAGGAGGTCTTCTCGTAGTAGGTCTTGAGCGAGTGGACGCCCTTGCCCTCGCCGAAGTAGAGCTCCTGGAAGTGCTCCTGGTTGTAGTCGGACTTCCAGGCGGTGCTGTTGTCCTTCTTCGGGTCCGGCTTGGCGATCTTGTTGTGCGCCGGTCCGGGGGCGCCGCCGAACTTCTTGACGGGCGGCTTGGGACCGTCGCCGTCCGGGTCGAACATGGTGGCGTCGTCGACCTGGTCGCCGAACTCCAGCAGGATGGTGAAGATCTTGTCGGTCTTCTCCCGGCCGAGCTCCACGTACTTCTTGTCGCCGAGCTTGACGACCTTGGAGCCGCTCCGGTTCGCCACCTTCTTGTCCCCGGCCAGCACCTGCTCCAGCGCGGCCTCGCGCTGCTCGGCCTGCTGCTCGCTGAAGGGGCCCTCGAGGTTGTGCTCCACATGCCCCTTGGCCGGCGCCGGGTCACGGCGGTCGACGGTGGAGACACCGGAACCTGATGAGCTGTCATGCGCCTGGGCGGTGGCGAAGGTCGACGCCGTCGCGGCGGTCGCAGCCATGGCCACGACAACGGCGGCGGCGCGAAGCGCCCGTCTCTGATTGGTCACTTGAAGCAGTCCTCCCCGGGCGTCCGCGCTGCGGCCAGGGGGGTATGGAGCGGGCCGCGCGCGTAAACGCGTCACAAGTGACGACATTCGATCGGAGTTATGAGAGAAAAGACAGACCTTGACTTGCACAGACCAAGTGCACTATGCGGAGCACTCTTCCGGTATGCGGACGGTATGTGAAGGGCATGGGAACGGCAAAGGAACGGCCACCGGGCCCGATCCGGTCCGGCGAGACACGTCAACAGGCGCGCCCCGCTGTCCGGTTGGTGAGAGCCGTGACTCCGTGCGCCCCCTGTGCACCGGTACCGTGTGTTAGGTCACGCTTACTACCGGTCCCGGTCGGGCATCCACCGTCGTAGGGTCGTTCGGCGCGCACCACCGTGCCGAACGCCGCCCGCCCATCCGACGTCCCGAGGACGGAAACCGCCATGCCGCGTCCGACTGCCGCACAGTTCGCCTACGGTTCGGCCACCGTCGTCGTCACGACGCTCGCCCTGCTGCTGCTGTTCCGCACGGAGTCCGGCGTCGGCGTGGCCGCCGTCGGCACGATCGCACTGGCCCTCGGCCTGCTGGTCGCCCTGCGCCTGCCGCTCCCCCGCCACCGGGCGGCGGACGGGGCCGGGCAGTCGGCGACCGACCTGGCCTCCGCCGCCGCCCGTACGCAGCACGCCCTGGAGGGCATCGGGGCCCGGGAGCGGGTCACGGCGGGCCGTTCGTCCGCGCGGGCGGACGAGCACTCGCTGCGCCGCTAGCCACGTCGCTAGCGGGCGGCCACGACGACCGTCTTGGCCGCCTTGTCCTGCAGCCCCTGCCGGTAGGGCTTGTCGGTGAACATCAGCACGATGTTGATCAGCCACCACAGGCACGGGCAGCACAGCAGCGCCGGGGCCCACAGCACGACCGCCCGCATCAGCGCGGCCCCGGTGTCGGGCACCCGCCCGTCGTTGAGCATCGCGACGCGCAGCTTCAGCAGCCGCTTGCCCAGCGTGCGGCCGTCCTTGTGGGTGAAGTAGGTGTCGTAGGCGACGTAGACCACCAGGCCGATGATCGACCAGAGCAACTGGTGCCCGCTGTACCCGCTCGCGACCGCGTCGCCGAACCCGTCGTCGCCGTCCCCGTTGACGTCGACCGCGCCGCCCCAGGGCAGCGAGATCAGGTACAGCGGGATCGAGATGATGAGGAAGTCGATGAGCCGCGCCAGGATCCGCTTCCCCGGCTCGGCGAGCGGGGGCATTCCGGCCAGCGGATCGGGCGTCCCGAAACCGCCGCCGCTGCCGTACGGGTCGTTCGGCGGGGGCGGAGGCGGCGGCGGGGGCGGCGCACTGCCGTACGGCTGACCCTCGGACGGCGGCGGGGGCTCCTGCGGCTTCTTGAGGAACGGATCGTCGTCCTCGGGCGGCTGGCCGGGCGTCGGCTGGTCGTTGCTCATGGGGGCAGTGCATCCCGCACCACCGGGCCCCGCAACGGCTCAGGTGCGTTCGGGGGATGCGGGGCGGCATACGAGTCTAGACCGGCATGTCGCCACCCGCCCGGCCAGGTTTTCGGATAAGCGGACGGATGCGCGTGGGCCGCTCAGCGCGCGCAGCCCGCTCAGCCGACTCAGCCGACTCAGCCGGCGACGAAGGTACGGGCCGCCTTGTCGTGCCAGCACTGGCGCCACGGCCGGTCGACCAGGCACCAGAGGACGTTGACCACGCCGAGGACGAGCAGCCCCAGCACGCCGTAGACGAGCCAGCGGCGCAGGGCCGCGCCCAGGGACGGGGCGTCATGGGACTCGATGTCCCGTACGTCGAGCCCGAACAGCTTCTTGCCCAGCGTCCGGCCCCACTTGGCCGTCGGCAGGGCCTCCAGGAGGAAGCCGAGGAGCAGGAACGCGGCGAGCAGGGCCCCCAGCAGGCCCCCGGTGGTGGAGTCCAGCAGCCAGACGGTGACCGTCTCCCCCGTCTCCTTCGCCGCGGTGATCTTCCGGTCGATGTGGTCGAGCGCCCGGGCCGTCAGCGGGACGGCCAACGCCCCGACGACCGCGCCGAGTACGAGGGTGTCGACCAGCCGGGCCGCGAACCGCTTGCCGAGCCCGGCGGGGCGGGCCGAGGCCTGGTTGCGGGCGAGCTGCTGGAAGGGATCGTCGACCGGCGGCTTCCAGGGCACGACGGGCTGGTCCGCCCCGGCCCCCGCCGCCGGTCCCTGGTGCGGCTGCTGGCCCGGGTGCTGGTGCGGCTGCTGAACCTGGTGCTGCTGCTGCGGTTCGGGCTGGGCCAGTTGGTGAACCTGCTGCGCCCAGGAGGCGGAGCCGCCGCCGGGGCCGGGCGTCAGGGGCGTGTGCAGGGCCGCGGGCGGCACCGGGGCGGGGGACGGCGTGTGTACGGGGGCGGCGGGGGCCTGGACCGGTCCCTGGCGCACTTCCTGCGGAGCGGGGGCGGGAGCGGGGGCGGGAGCCGGGGTGGGGGCCGCCGGTGCGGGGGCGGGGGCGGGAGCCAGCGGCTGTGCGTGCTGCGCCTGCTGCACTTGCTGTGACTGCTGCGCCTGCTGTGACTGCTGCGCTTGCTGTGCCTGCTGTGCCTGCGCCGGAAGCGCGCGGGGCTCCGGGGCCGGGGCGAGGCTGTTCCGCGGTGCGCCCACGTTCTGCGGCCCCTGCGGCGTAACGGAGTTCGGCGGTGCGGCGTGGGGCGCCGGAGCGCTCCCCCGTACCGCCTTCGGCTGCGGCCCGACCGCGCGGATCGTGACCGTCCCGTCCGTCGGCGGACGCGCGCCGGCCTCCTCGGCGGGCCGGCCGCCGCTCTCCCGCATCCCCGGCAGCGCGCCGCCGGTCGGGTCCTGGGTCAGCGGCGCCCTCGGGTCGGCCGGCGCCGACGGGCGTGCGGGACCGGGGACGGCGGGCTCCTGCCCCGGTCCGCCCCACTCGACGCGGCGGTCCCGTTCGCCGCCGAAACCGTTCTGGCGTGCGGTGTCCGCCTGCCAGACGGACGCTGCGTCGGCGGCGTCCGCGTGGTCCGCGACGGGTGCTTCGGAACCGGTCCGGGCCACCGAGCCGTCCTGGAGGCCGTCCTCCTCGTCGAAGAAGATCGGACCGGTCTCCTCCACCGGAGCGGTCTGCGCGGCGGCGGCCGGTCCGGTCTGCCGGGGCGCGGGCCGGCTCGTACCGGGGACCCAGGAAGCGCCGTTCCAGTACCGGACGTAGCCGGGGATGGAAGGGTCGGGGTAGTAGCCCTCGCGGGGGCTTTCGTCACCGGGTGCCGGAGTTGGCGCGCTCATCAGCGGGTCCCGTATCTCTTCGAGGCCTCAGGCCGTCCCCGCCGGGCGGGCGGACGGCCTCAATACAAGGGTCCACATCTATCAGACAGCCGCCCGCCCCCGGGCCGGTCCACCTCTTTGGGCCCCTTTCGGGACCGCTTTCGGGACGGCTTTCGTCACGGCCCGAAGTTTTTTCGCGAAGTCGCGTAATAGGTGGCGGGGAGGGCGCTCTCTCCTTGTGCGGGACGGTCACGGGACCGGCCCATGAGCACCGGAAGGCTGTGCATGTCGATGATGAGCATCGTGGAACGTGAGCTGGAGCTGAAGCTGGTCCTGTCCCCCGAGCGGTCCATCCCGGTGCCCGCCCGGCTGACGTACCGCACGAACGACCCGTACGCCGTGCACATCGCCTTCCACATCGGCTCCGAGTCGCCCGTGCACTGGACGTTCGCCCGGGAGCTGCTGGTGGAGGGCGTGTTCCGGCCGTGCGGGCACGGGGACGTGCGGATCTGGCCGACGAAGGTGGAGAACCGCAGCGTCATCTGCGTGGCCCTCACCTCCCCCGACGGCAACGCCCTGCTGGAGGTGGAGTCGGCCGCCGCGGCGGCCTGGGTGGAGCGGACCCTGCGGGTGGTGCCGCCGGGCACCGAGAGCGACCGGCTCGGCATCGACGAGGCGCTGGCGGAGCTGCTGGCCCCGCTGCCGGCCGACGACCTGTGGCTGAGCGACCCGTGGTCGGCGGACGAGTCGCCGTCGCAGGACGGTGAGGGGTGAGAGCGGCCGGACAGGAGGGCTGTCAGAAGAGCTTGCCGGGGTTGAGGAGGTCGAGCGGGTCGAAGGCGGCCTTGATGGAGCGCTGCAGTTCGACGCCGGTCTCGCCCAGTTCGCGGGCGAGCCACTCCTTCTTGAGGACGCCGACGCCGTGTTCGCCGGTGATCGTTCCGCCGAGTTCGAGACCGAGCGACATGATCGCGTCGAAGGACTCGCGGGCCCGGCGGGACTCGTCGGGGTCGTTGTGGTCGAAGCAGACGACGGGGTGGGTGTTGCCGTCGCCCGCGTGGGCGCAGACGCCGATGGTGAGGTCGTACTCCTCGGCGATGGCCGCCGTGCCGGCGAGCATCGCGCCGAGCCGCGAGCGCGGTACGCAGACGTCGTCGATCATCGTGGCGGGCTTGACGGTCTCCAGCGCGGTGAGGGACATACGGCGGGCCTGGAGGAGGAGCTCGGATTCGGCGGGGTTGTCCGCGGGGACCACTTCGGTGGCCCCGGCGGCGGTGCACAGCTCGCCGACGGCGGCGAGGTCGGCCGCCGGGTCGGGGGTGTCGAAGGCGCAGAGGAGGAGCGCCTCGGTGGTCTCGGGCAGGCCCATGGAGGCCATCGCGTTGACGGCACGCACGGTCGTACGGTCCATCAGTTCGAGGAGTGACGGGGTGTGACCGCGCTCCATGATCCGGCACACAGCGTCACAGGCGGTGGCCGCCGAGGGGAACTCGGCGGCGAGGACGAGCTGCTGCGGCGGCTGGGGTTTGAGCGCGAGGACCGCCTTGACGACGATCCCGAGGCTGCCCTCGGAGCCGACGAAGAGCCGGGTCAGGTCGTATCCGGCGACGCCCTTGGCGGTGCGGCGGCCGGTGGTCAGGAGCCGCCCGTCGGCGAGGACGACCTCCAGGCCCAGCACGTATTCGGCGGTGACCCCGTATTTCACGCAGCACAGGCCGCCGGACGCGGTGCCGATGTTGCCGCCGATGGTGCACGTCTCCCAGCTGGAGGGGTCCGGCGGGTAGTACAGGCCGTGTTCGTTCACCGCGCGTGACAGCACCGCGTTGACGACGCCCGGTTCGACGACGGCGATCCGGTCGACCGGGCTGATCTCCAGGATCCGGTCCATCTTCACCAGGGAGAGCACGATGCAGCCGTCCGAGGCGTTGGCCGCGCCGGACAGGCCGGTGCGGGCGCCCTGCGGGACGACGGGGACGCGCAGCGCGGTGGCGGTGCGCATGACGTGCTGGACCTGCTCGACCGTGCGCGGGAGCACCACGACGGCCGGGGTGCCGGCCTCGCAGAAGCTCGCCATGTCGTGGGCGTAGGACGCGGTGACGTCCGGATCGGTGATCAGCGCCTCGGGAGGCAGTCCCGCGCGCAGCCGTTCGAGGAGATCGCTCATGATCCAAGCGTGTCACCCGGGGCCAATGGTGTGAACCCGTGGGCGGGGGGCGATCTCAAGGCGCGGTGTGCTCGTATGACTGACGCAGAGTGATGGCCATGGATGTCATGCCGCAGCAGGGCCCGGATTCCGGCCGGACGCCCGAGCCGTCCCCGCAGGACCCTTACGTGCTGCCAGCCGAAGGCGCCACCGCCGTACCCCCGCCGCCGCCCACCCTGCGGACGACGTTGCGCCGGGCCGCGTTCGGCGCGCTGGCCGCCGGGGTGCTGCTGGCCGGGGCGCTGGTGGCGGTGGACGACGGGGAGGGCGAACGGCCGAAGGAGCCGGGGCCGGTCGAGCGGGCCGAGGCGGCGACGACCGCGGGGTCCCCGGCCTCGTTGTCGGACCTGACCGCGCTGATCGGGGACCGGCAGATGTGGGTGGAGTCCCACCCGAAGGACGCCCCGTCCCTGGCGACGCTCGGCGCGGCGTACGTGGAGTGGGCGCGGCGGTCGGCGGACACGGCGTACTACGCCCGCGCGGAACAGGCCCTGAAGCGTTCGCTGGACGCGCGGCCGGGCGAGCGCGGGAACGGTGAGGCGTGGGTGGGCCTGGCGGCCCTGGCCAACGCCCGGCACGACTTCCTCGCGGCGAAGCGGTGGGGCGAGACGGTGAGGAAGCAGCAGCCGGAGGCCTGGAGCGTGTATCCGGTCCTCATCGACGCGTACACGGGGCTCGGCGACCAGAAGGCGGCGACCGCGGCGACGGAGAAGTTCGGCGAGCTGCGCAAGGGTGTTCCGGCGCTGGCCCGCACCGCCGAGCTGTACCGGGGCCAGGGCTGGCGCGAGGACGCGCTGGCCACCGCCCGGGAGGCGGCCGACCGGGCGACGCGGCCCGCCGAGAAGGCCGAGGCGCTGCACCGGCTCGGCGAGCTGGCCTGGGAGCGGGGCGAACCGGAGGAGGCAGTGGCGCAGTTCGACGCGGCGCTGCGCACGGACGCCGGCAGCCACGACTCGCTGGCGGGCCGGGCCCGGGCCCTGGCCGCGCTGGACCGGACCGATGAGGCGCTCGGCGCGTACCGGAGCGCGCTGGAGAAGCTGCCTCGCCCGCAGTACGCGCTGGAGCTGGGCGAGCTGTACGAGTCGCTGGGGCTGGACGGGGACGCCCGCACCCAGTACGCCACGCTGCGGGAGATGGTGGCCGCGGCGAAGAAGGACGGGGTCGACGAGTCCCTGGTGCTGGCCCGGTTCGAGGCCGACCACGGGGACCCGGAGGCGGCGGTGGAGCTGCTGCGGGCCCAGTGGCGGGGGCAGCACCGCAGTGCGGCGGTGGCGGACGCGCTGGGCTGGGCGCTGCACCGGGCGGGGAAGTCCGAGGAGGGGCTGGAGTACGCGGAGCGGGCCGTCGGCACGGGCGTGCGGAACGCCTCGTACGCGTACCACCTGGGCGTGATCCAGCGGAAGCTGGCGGACTACGGTCCGGCGCGCCGGAGTCTGGAGCAGGCCGTGCGTACCAACCCGGCCTTCTCGCCGCTCGCCGCGCCGCTGGCCCAGGAGGCGCTGGACGCGCTGGGCGAGCCGGCGATGGACGGACCGGGCGACATGCAGCCGCCGCCCCCGCCCGCCCCGGAGCCGGAGGAGGAGCCCGAGGCCGAGAAGAAGCCGGAGCCGAAGAAGCCCGAGGCCCCGGCCCCGGCCCCGTCCCGTACGGCACCCGCGACGTCCCCGTCGCCCTCCGCGTCGAAGGAGAAGAAGCGGGAGGAGGCCGAGGCGGGCAGCGCGGCCCCGGCGACGACGGGCACGTGAGCGAGCCGCTGGAAGGGGAGGACGAACAGCGGGAGGGCGAACGGCGAACGCCGCCGCGGCCCGGGGTACTGCCC
>NZ_JBHXPF010000026.1:0-75739 GCF_042718715.1 Streptomyces sp. NPDC058576
CGCCCGCTCCCGCGCCCGGCCTACAGGTGCGTCGGCTCGAACATCCGCAGCAGCGCCGGGAGCACGACGACGGACGGCCCCGGGGCCGCCAGCGCCTTGCCCAGGTCCGCGGCGAGGGACTCCGGAGTCGTCCGGACGGCCGGGACGCCGAAGGACTCGGCGAGGGCGACGAAGTCCGGGCGGGACAGCTCGGTGCCGGTGGTCTCGCCGAAGGCTCCCGTCATGTACTCGCGCAGGATGCCGTAGCCGCCGTCGTCGACGATCAGCCAGGTCAGCGGCAGGTCGTACTGGCGCGCGGTGGCCAGCTCCGCGATGGAGTACATCGCGCCGCCGTCGCCGGAGACCGCGAGCACGGGCTTCGTCGGGTCGGCGGCGGCCGCGCCGATGGCCGCCGGGAAGCCGTAGCCGAGGCCGCCCGCGCCCTGGGCGGAGTGCATGGTGTTGGGGCGCCGGGCGTCGAAGGCGGACCAGGCCCAGTAGGCCAGGATCGTCATGTCCCAGAAGCTGGGCGCGGCGTCGGGCAGCGCCTCGCGGACGGCGGCGAGGACCTGCTGCTCCAGGGTGAGTTCCTGGGCCTCGATCCGGACCCGTACCTTCTCCAGCACGGTACGCACGCGCTCGGCGGCGTCCGCGTCCTCGCGGGGCTCGACGGCCTCCAGGAGGTCCGACAGCGCCTCACGGGCGTCGGAGTGGATGCCGAGCGCGGGGTGGTTGGACTCCAGCTTCCCGGCGTCCGCCTCGATCTGGATCACCCGGCCGCGCGGGCGGAAGGTCAGGTAGTTCGAGGAGAGTTCACCGAGCCCCGAGCCGACGACGAGCAGGACGTCCGCGTCCTCCAGGAAGTCGGTGGTGTGCCGGTCCTCCAGCCAGGAGCGCAGCGACAGCGGGTGCTCCCAGGGGAACGCGCCCTTGCCGCCGAAGGTGGTGACGACCGGTGCGTCGAGCTTCTCGGCCAGCGCGACGAGCTTGCCGGAGGCGTCGGAGCGGACCACTCCGCCGCCCGCGATGATCACGGGCCGCTCGGCGTTCGACAGCAGATGCGCGGCGGCGATCGTCAGCTCGGGGCGCGGGTAGAGCTCGCGCGGGGTGGCGTCCATGGCGCTGACGACCGGGAGGGTCGTCTCGGCCAGCAGCACGTCCTGCGGGATCTCCACCCAGACCGGCCCGTGCGGGGCGGTCAGCGCGGACTCCCAGGCGGCGGCGATGGCGGAGGGGATCTGCGACGCGGTCCGCACGGTGTGCACGGACTTCACGATGTCGCGGACGGAGGCCTGCTGGTCGCGCAGCTCGTGGAGATAGCCGTGCCGCCCGCCGCCGAGCCCCGCCGTCGGGATCTGGCTGGAGATGGCGAGGACGGGAGCGGAGGCGGCGGCCGCCTCCTGGAGCGCGGCGAGCGAGGTGAGCGCGCCGGGCCCGGTCGACAGCAGGAGCGGGGCGACTTCCCCCGTGATCCGGCCGTACGCGTCGGCGGCGAAGCCCGCGTTGTTCTCGACGCGGAGCCCGACGTAGCGGAGGGAGGAGCGGCGCAGCGCGTCGAACATGCCGAGCGCGTGCTGACCGGGCAGCCCGAACACGGTGGTCGCGCCGAGGCCCTGGAGGGACTCGACGACGAGGTCGCCGCCGTTGCGGCCGGCCGGCGGGTCCAGTACGGCGGCGGCCTGGGCTGCGGTGAGCTGGGGCCGGTCGTCGTGGTGGTCGTGGCTCACTTGGCGTCCTCGGCTCCCGTGGTTTCCTTCTCCGCCGCGATCTGGCGGGACATGATCGTCGTCAGCTCGTACGCGGCGTGCGAGGCGGCCACGGAGGTGATCTCGGCGTGGTCGTACGCGGGGGCGACCTCGACCAGGTCGGCGGAGACCAGGTGGCAGGAGGACAGCCCGCGCAGGATCTCCAGCAGCTCACGGGAGGTGAGGCCGCCGGCCTCGGGGGTGCCGGTGCCGGGGGCGTGCGCGGGGTCCAGGACGTCGATGTCGATGGAGATGTACAGCGGCCGGTCGCCGATGCGCTGACGGAGCTGGTCGGCGATCTCGTCGACGCCGCGCCGCATGACGTCGGCGGAGGTGACGATGCCGAAGCCCATCTTCTCGTCGTCGGTCAGGTCCTGCTTGCCGTAGAGCGGGCCGCGGGTGCCGACGTGGGAGAGGGCGGAGGTGTCGAGGATGCCCTCCTCGACGGCCCGGCGGAACGGGGTGCCGTGGGTGTACTCGGCGCCGAAGTAGGTGTCCCAGGTGTCCAGGTGCGCGTCGAAGTGGAGGAGGGCGACGGGCCCGTGCTTCTTGGCGACGGAGCGCAGGAGGGGCAGGGCGATGGTGTGGTCGCCGCCGAGGGTCATCAGGCGTGCGCCGGTGCCCAGCAGGTCGTCGGCCGCGCCCTCGATGGTCTCGACGGCCTCGTTGATGTTGAACGGGTTCGCCGCGATGTCGCCGGCGTCGGCGACCTGGGCGAGGGCGAACGGGGAGGCGTCCTGGGCCGGGTTGTACGGGCGCAGCAGCCGGGACGCCTCACGGATGGCGTTGCCTCCGAAGCGGGCCCCGGGCCGGTAGGAGACCCCGGTGTCGAAGGGCACGCCGACCACGGCGACGTCGGTCCGGCCGACCTCGTCGAGCCGGGGCAGCCGGGCGAACGTCGCGGGCCCGGCGTACCGCGGGACGCGGGAGGAGTCGATGGGGCCGCGCGGCGAGTCGGTGCTGCTCATGGGGGTGTGCCTTTCCTTCGGGTTTCTACGGTGTCAAGTGTGCGGGGTGCGGTGGGGTGCCGTGGTCGTCCGGCGGCCGCTTCGCCCTCAATCGCCGGGCGGGCTGATGGCCCCGGGCCCGCCCGATTCGGCCCGCCCGGCGATCCCGGCCCGCCCGGCCGATCCCAGGCCGCCTGGCCGATCCCGGGCCGCCCGGCCGATACCGGTCGCCCGGCCCATCTCGGACCGTCCGGCCCATCCCAGCCCGCCCGGCGATTGAGGGCATCTTTGGGCTCGGCCAGCCCATCCCAGCCCGCCCGGCGATTGAGGGCATCTTTGGGCTCGGCCAGCCCATACCAGCCCGCCCGGCGATTGAGGGCATCTCTTGGCTCGGCCGATCCGGCAGCGGGCTTCCGTCCTCAAACGCCGGACGGGCTGGGGTGGGCTGGCACGATGCTTCCGTCCTGAAGCGTTGGACGGGCTGGGGTGGCACGGCACGGGTTCCGTCCTCAGACGCCGGACGGGCTGGAAGTGGCGGACGGGCCAGGTGCGCCGGAGGCGATGGGCTCGGCCGAGGCATCCGGGTCCGGACCACCCCGCCCCGCCAACCGCTCCCGCCACGCGGCCAGCACGGCCGCATCCGTCGGCGGCGTCGCCAGCGAGACGACGACGTACACGGCCAGCGACGCCAGCAGCCCGTAGTAGATCGGCTGGTTCGCGAGGATCCCGTAGTACGCCATGAGCCCGATCACCGCGACACCCCCGACGCACACCGCCGACAGCGCCCCCGCCGCCGTGCCGCGCCGCCACAGCAGCCCCCCGATGATCGGCACGAGCAGCCCGCCCACCAGGAGGTTGTAGGCGACGGTCAGCGCCTCGACCACGTCGTTGAGCGCGATGGCGATGAGGATGACCGCGACGCCCATGATCAGGATGAACATCCGGTTGCCCCTGACCTCGTCGTGCGGCTCGTCACCGCCCCCGCCCCGGACCACGACCCCCCGCAACCGGGACCAGATGTCGTTGTTGGCGACCGTGGCGCAGGCGATCAGCGCGCCCGAGGACGTCGACATCACGGCGGCCAGCGCGGCGGCGAGCACCAGACCGCGCACCCCCATCGGCAGCTCGTCCTTGACGATCGTCGCGAAGGCCGCGTCCGCGCTCGCCAGGTTCGGGTACATCACCTTGGCGGCGGTGCCGATGACGGCCCCGGCGATGGCGTAGACGAGACAGTACGTACCGGCGACCGTCCCGCCCCACCGCGCCGTCGTGTCGCTGCGCGCGGTGAAGACGCGCTGCCAGATGTCCTGCCCGATGAGCATGCCGAAGGTGTAGATCAGGACATACGTGAAGATCGTCTCGCCTCCGATGCCCAGCGGGTCGAAGTACTCGGTGGGCAGCTGGGCCTTCATCTCGCTGAAGCCGCCCGCCTTGACGACGGCGATCGGCAGCAGGAGCAGCAGCACCCCGATGGTCTTGACGACGAACTGGACCATGTCGGTGAGGGTGATCGACCACATGCCGCCGAGCGTCGAGTACGCGACGACGATCGCACCGCCGAGGACGATCGCGACGGTCCGGTTCACGTCGAAGAGGACGTCGAAGATGGTGGCGTACGCGATGGTCGAGGTGACCGCGAGCATCAGCGTGTACGCCCACATCACCACGCCCGAGATGATCCCGGCCCGGCCGCCGTAGCGCAGGTCGAGCATCTCGGAGACGGTGTAGACCTTCAGCCGGGCGATCCGGGCGGAGAAGAAGACGGACAGCGCGAGCAGCCCGAGGCCGATGGTGAAGACCATCCACGCGCCGGAGAGGCCGTACTGGTAGCCGAGCCCGACGCCGCCGATGGTGGACGCCCCGCCGAGGACGATCGCGGCCATGGTGCCGGAGTACATGCCCGGTCCGAGGCGGCGGCCCGCGACCAGGAACTCGGCTTTGGACTTGGCGCGGCGCATGCCCCACCAGCCCATGGCGAGCATGCCGGCCAGGTAGACGACGATCACGGCGTAGTCGACAGCCATGGGCTTCCCTCCGTCTCGCGCAAACAGATGTACGTGCGAGGAAGACGGTAGGTGGCCGAAAGCCGACGCTGAAGTGTACGTTTCCTCCATCCTCAACGCACTGAATGGATGAACCGTCCATGCCGTCTCCTCCCGCAGCCACCACACCGCCGACCGCGGCCCCGCCACCCGGCCCCCCGACCCCGCCCATCCCCTTGGCGGAACTCCTGGCGAGCAAGGAGCTGGGCCTGCGCCGGATCGCGGGCCCGGCCGAAGCCGACCTGCTCTGGGTGCACACCTCGGAGATGGCGGATCCGTATCCGTATCTGCTCGGTGGCGAGCTGCTGCTGAGCGCGGGGGTGCTGCTGACGGACCCGGACCACTACGTCGGCCGGCTGGTGGAGGCGGGGGCGGCGGCGCTGGGCTTCGGGGTGCGCCCGGTCCACGAGACGGTGCCGGGCGCGCTGATCGAGGCGTGCGACCGGCATGGCCTGCCGTTGCTGGAGGTACCGCCGGAGACCCCGTTCACGACGATCGCGCGGGCGGTGTGGCGGCTGATGGCCGAGGCGCGCCACCGGGAGCTGCGCCGGGTGACCCGCGCCCAGCAGGCCCTGGCGACGGCGGCTGCCCGCCCCGACCCCGTACCGGCGGTGCTCCACCAGCTCGCGGCACAGCTCGGCGGCCGGGCGGTCCTGCTGACGGCACGCGGCGAGGAGGTGCACGCGGCGGGCCGCGACCCGGCCGAGGAGCCCCGTGCGGCGGGCCGCCACCCGGCCGGGGACGCCCTCGCGGCGGGCCGCCGCCCCGCCGGGGACGCCCTCGCGGCGGGCCGCCCCGCCGGGGAGATGCACGGGACCGGCCCCCACACCGCACGGGCGACGGCGGTGGCACTGACCCGCCTGGCGCGCGTGGTGGCCCGCGAACGCCCCGGCGCGCCCGCCTCGGCCACCGACGCCCACGGCGACACGCACCTGTCCGCGTACGCGCTGGGCGGCGGCGAGGGTCTGGTCCTGGCGCTGGCGACCCGGCGGCGGGAGTCCGGCGACCACACGGTGGCGGGCATCGCGGTGGTCCTGCTGTCGCTCCTGGCCGCCCCTCACCAGGGCGCGGACGCGGCGGGCCGGTCGGCGGCCCTGGTCCGCATGCTCCTGGGCGCCTCCCCCGCCGAGGTGGTGCCGCTGCTCGGCCCCACCGGCTCCTGGACGGTGATCCACGCCCGCCGCGCGGACGGCGCCCCGGCGGACGCCCTGACGGCCGGGGCGCTGGGCGCGTCGCTGGGCACGGCCCTGGTCGACGCGGGCCACGGAGGCGACGGCCCGGTCCGGGTGCTGCTGCCGGAGGGGGACGGGATCAGCCCGCAGCCCGGCTGGACGCTCGGCGCGTCCGCCCCCACCCCCGTCGACGCGCTCGACGCCGCCGACTGCCTGGCCGCCCGCGCCCTGGCCCACGCGCGGGCGACCCGCGCTCCGCTGGCGGTGGACACCCCGGTCGGCGGGCTCGCCGCCCTGGTCCCGCCCGAGCAGGCGGCCGCCCACGCCCGCGCCCTTCTCGCCCCGCTCACCGCGCCGCTGGCCGACACCCTGCGCTGCTGGCTCTCCCTGCACGGCAGTTGGGACCGTACGGCGGTGGCCCTGGCCGTCCATCGCAACACCGTCCGCCAACGCATCGGGCGGTGCGGGGAGTTGCTGGGCGCGGACCTGGACGACATGGACGTACGGGCGGAGCTGTGGTTCGCCCTGCGGCAGGGATGATCCGGGGCGGAGGAAGGGGAGGAGGACGGAAGAGGACACGGGGAGAGGGACACCGCGACCATCCACCTGAGGGAGCGGATATTCGGCTGCCCCGGGCCGGCCGGGGCACTAGCCTCGCGCTCATGCCCCCAGTCAAGCGGCGCGCCCTGTCCCCTGCCGATACCTCCCGGGCACTGCGTGCGCTCAGCACGTGGACACCGGCCGACGCCCCGGCCGGGGGCCTGCACCCCGGGGACGTGGGCTGGCTCCTGCGCCACGCGGACGCGACGGTCCACCTCTGGGTCGACGCCCGGGGCGACGGACGGCCCGATCCCCGGTACGACGCCGCGGCGACCGTCGCCGTGGGCTTCCTCGACGGGCCCGTCCTGCGGGTGACCGCCGCGCCCGACGCCGATCTCGGGGCACTCGCCGCGGACGCCGAGGAGCTGCTCGTACCGGGCAACGACTGGTCCGACGGCCTGCCCATACCGGGATGGCGGCCCGACCCGGAGGAGACCTGGCTCGCCCTGTCCTGGACCCCGGAGCCGGTGACGACCCGGGCCGAGCGGGTCGGCGAGCCCGACGGGGCCGACCGGGTGCTGGTGCACAGGTCGGCCTTCCAGAGGTCCACGTTCGCCCTGAAGCACTGGGAGACGATGCGGGCGTCCCCGGCGGGCCACCTGGCGGTGGAGACGCTCGTGCGTACGCCCGGGGGAGACCCCGCGGCCGCGGCGACCGGCTGGTTCGCGGGCGCCGGCAGATGCGGCCTGCTCGAACCGGTCGGCACCCACCCGGACCACCGCGGCCACGGCTACGGCCGCGACGCCGTCCGAGGCGCCTGCGCGGCCCTCGCCGACCGGGGCGCGAGCGCGGTGGCCGTCCTGACGCCGGCGAGCAACGAGGCGGCGGCAGCGCTCTACCGATCGGCCGGTTTCACCGTCGTACGCGAGAACCACGACTGGACACGCGCCCGCCGGGCCTGACCTCCTGCGCCCTTATGCTCTGCCCACCCCACTGGCCGTCGCGCTGGCGGTGGTCACCGCCGCCCTCATCGTGGGCGCGCGCTGTGCCAGCGATGGGCGTCGTCACGGTAGTACTTCGCGCGCCACGCTTCATCGTTGTTGGCCAACCAAAGGTGCGACAGAACAGTGAAGGTGGACGGCGTCGAGCTACCCATCCTCAAGAAACTTCCCGACGGTACTCTGATCGCCAAGTACGACCTCCCACACAGCCCGTCGGAAATCAGACACAGCCGCACCCCACTCAAACCTGAATCGGTTGATCCGCAGCATCTTCCCAAATTGGACGAGGCGGCGAAGAACAGCCGGGTGAGCGTTGATCTATCCAATGCGAAGAAGGCATTCGACGAGAACCCCTCAGCCCTAAACAGGTCCGATCTCGATGCAGCACAGCGAGCCTACGACGATCAGCTCCCCGGAGTTCCCAACAACAGCAAACATTCCCAGAAGCTCGGAGAATTTGCCTCCAGATGCCATGCCATACCCGAACTCTTTCCGACGGCTAAACATATCACTCTACCGAAGACACCAAATGGCGCCAACGCTCTGGATGAACTCTATGAACTTAGCAATGACAGCAACTTCCTGATTGTCGAACAAAAGGGCCCCAAGGCGAACCTCAACCCACCCCGACTTGGCGCAGGGCCGGCTGCGAACATGATGGTCAAGCAAGGAACCAGGCCATATCTCAAGACGATCTTCCACGAGATGTGGAAACGAGGCGGCGAGGACAGGCGGCTCGCCGAAAAGCTGTTCGACGCACTCGAAGACGGAAAGATCCAATACGTCCTGGTCAAGGGGAAGGAAAGGTCGGGATCTCATGATGGATCCGTCCTTGAGCATCTGAAGATCGATTAAGGAGCGAATCAGTGGCCAAAGTATCCCGCCACGACTTCCCAACTGAAGCAATCCGGGCAGACATGACGAGTCTCACGGAAAGCGCGGAGCGAGTACTTTCGAGGCTGGATGTCTCGGACATGTCCCGCTCCCGCGCTCTCGGTTGCTGCGTGACCGTGGCCATGTCCCGCTGCGCAGGGGACCCTGAGGGGATGGAGTTCAGCACCTGGCAGGCATGGGTCACCGCCATGCAGGTGGGATCGGCCCTGTTCGATTCGGCTACAGCCACGGACGGCCCCGTGGTTTGCCGTATCGGGGTGAACGACGAAGTGAAGAAACTCCCCGCGACCGGGCCCGTACCCTACGCGCACGCCGGAGCATGGCTGACGTCTGTCTACTTGGCAGTCATCTGCCGAGAGGAGGCCCGTCTCGACCGGCTCATGCGCGTTCCCGTGGCGTTCCTCCGTGAATCCGGAGCCGTCTTCGACGAGTACGTCTACAAGTGGGTCGAGGCGCTGCAAAGCTACTGGCTGCGCCGTGGCGACGACATGTGGAGCAGTTTGGTCACAGCAATCGAAATGGCCCGCCCTGAGACGGCACGGATCGCAGACGAAGAGACCTTGCTCAAGATTCTGTACCCGCCACTTGAGCTCTTCCAGCTTTACAACCGTGGCGAGGCCGAGAAGTTCAATGAATCACTGGCCGAATTTCTCACGTGGCACAAGCAGTACTGGACTGCTGATGAGGCGCGAGCCATGGACAGCGATGGCCTGGTAGCACTGGCTCCCTTGGCCATTGCTTCTATGGCCTACGACAACGGGTTTTCGGTTGATATCGAATCGGAATACCTACCGAGAGAGCTCCTGAAGTTCGGCTGGGCGGGCGAAGTTGATGCCTGAGTAGTCGAATCCGTCCCGCTTTGAGCCCCCTCGGTCGCGAACGATACCGGCGGCCTGGGTGACAACCCGGCAGACCCAGCAGGATTCCGGGCTGACCAACCGGACGGCATGACGAACGGCTCCGCAGACGGCCCCGGCGGCAGTTGGGTCGGGCGGCCTTCCGCTTATGCGGCCGGCATGATACGAATCCCCGAGGGGAACGCCCAACCAGTCGATATTCCAGCGATGTGGAGGAAAAGGACGAGGGCAGGTCTGTGGCGGCGCGAAGTTGATGGAACCTACACCGACGGTGGCCACCACTCGCCGAAGAGTCTCAGAGCGGCTGGAGCCCATCACCAAGCGCCGCATCTCGTGCGGGGCGGATTGGGGACCGCCTGGCAGGAGCTCAGCCTGAAGCACCCAAGACGGAGTTCGCCGCAGTTTTCTCCAACCTCGACAAATCCGTGAGGGATGTTTTCCAAGGGCTGCGTGCCAAGGGGCTGAATCTTCTGAAGTGAGCAACATGCCTTCACGTACGGTGTTGAACCGACTGTCGGCCATCAGCTGGGCTGACGACGCCGCAGCCTTCCAGCACGCTTACTCACGTGCCCTGCTTATGCAAGGCTTCGGCGTAGTCGCGTGCTGTTCGGTTCACGCCGCTTTGCCCCGTGGCTTCGAACGAGCCTTTTGGGACGGGACTCGCCGTCGGGTGGAGGTCCACGACGAGAGCGGGTTCCCCCCAGCTCGCACAACCCTTGCCGGACGGCCCCTGGGTCCGAGCCAAGGATGTTCCTCCGCCTCCAAGCCCGCGCTTCCTCGACGAGGACTACATTGCGGTGGGAGCAGACACCGTCACGAGCCGTGGCAGGCTGAAGCTTCTTGACTCGGCCGCACAAAAACGTTACTTCGACATCCAGTGGGACAATCTCGTAGCAAAATGGAAGGGCGATTCAGCGACCCTCCACGAAAAGCTGGGGACCTCCGAAACAGCGGCCGAGTGGGCCGAAGCTCGGGGCACCTACAAGGAATCCCATACCCAGATGGGGAAATCCGCGGAGGACTTCGGCGAAAAGGCCGCGGAGCACCACTTCGTTGCGGAAAGGTATTCAGACTTCGAAAAGCAACCGCTCCTCGGACCGAAGAATGGCAATGACCAGTTCGATCAGGTCTGGACACACGAGGGCGGTCGCGTCGTTGTCATTGAAGCCAGGAGCAGCACTGGAACGGACTGGGCAGTCGCAGGCTTCAAGACAGTAGACGAGCATCCCAGGGAAGCCAAGAATATTTCCTCGACATCATTGATGCCATGAAGAAGCGAGGAGAGTTCGACACGATAGAAGCCTCGGAAAGAGCGCTTGAAGACAACCGGCTGGACTATGTTGTTGTCAAGGGGGAGAAGAATATGGGCACGTATACTGGTTATCAGTATCGCCGCTTCGACATCAGCAAGGGGCCCCTTCCGTGACTGTAGACATTGCCCGCCATGCATTGCCCACGGGACCCGAGGCCGAGGAATTTACCGAACGCGTTGAAGCGCATCTGTCCACGGGAATCGGGCGTCTCGAACATTCCCCTGAAGCCATCCGATCAATATTCGGCACGGCGCTCATGACCTTGCGTTCCAGGTGCATCATCGATCCGCAATCGGCAGCGGTGGAAACATGGGAGTCCGCCGTCACCGCAATGCAGGTGGGGTCGGCCCTCTTCGCTGTAACCACCACAAACGAGGAGCGGGTGGAGTGCCGCATCGACAGGGAGCTCCGTTCCATCCCTGCCACCGGCCCTCGTTCATTTGCCGATGCGGGCACCTGGCTGTCGGCATTCTGGATGGCTGTCATCTGCCGTGACCAGGAACGTATGACCCAGCTCAGCGAGATCCCCCTGGACCGGCTCCGTTCACCCGAGGGCTCCTACGACGAGTACATCTACCACTGGGTCGACACCCTTCAGACCTGGTGGCTCCGTCGGCCCGGCCTCGCGGACAAGCTCATCGCCACCATCGAGGCGTCCGACCCCGCCGTCGCCCGCATCGCACCACAAGACCTGCTCCAGGCCGTGCTCTACCCGCCCATCAATATCTTCTACCATTACGTCCGCAACGACCGGGACGGCTTCGCCCCCGCCCTCGTAGACGCCCTCAAACTCCATAAGACCTACTGGACCCTCACCGAGGACCGCGCCACAGACATCGACGGCAGCATCGCCCTCGGTCCACTCGCCATCGCCTGCCTCGCCTACGACGCCGAGTTCCCCCTCGACATCGAGTCCGACTACCTCCCCAAGCACCTTCTCCAGCGCACCTGGATCGGCGAATTCCCCACCTGACGATCTCCGCGAAGGTGCTGAGGAAGCGCCGGCGTAAGTTCGAGGGAAAACGAGCAGAACGAAAGGAGTCCGACGCTCCTGCCGCATGCAACCGGTCGCCAACCTTCACGGCGACAGGCGAGCGCAGCAGAGCAAGCGGAAGGAGCCGCCACGATTGCCCAAGTTCCTTTGCTCGCGGTGCTAGTCGGGATCGCGATGCACAACTGCTTCGTCCTCTTGCGTCCCGAACTCGGCGGCGCGCACCTACGCGACCCTCACGCACTCTCCCTCGCGGACGCCCTGAGCTGTTTGGAGGAGCAAGTCGCGGCGCTCTGCACCATGGTGGATGTGCCGAATCGTCTGGGGCTCGACACACATTGATCGGTCATCCCCTCCGCGCTACGGGAGACGGGTGGTGCATCGTTGAGGCCATGGTCGAAGTCGACCTTGAACGATCATCGGGAGAGTTCGGCACCGTTGAGCGGTCGACGTGATGGTCACACCTGCCGAGAACTGCATCTCACAAGCGGATCGGGCCCGACCTCGCCCCGGGAACCGTCAGCCCAGCTGGGTCCCGAAGCGGACCGGCGACGGCGTCACGCCGAGGCTCGACTCGCCGAAGGAGACGCTGCCCTTGGTGACCGGGCCCGTGGAGCTGCCCTTGAACAGCCAGACGCCGCCCTGGCCGGCGTTCTCGCCGGGGGCGGCCACCGCCAGGGTCGCCGGTACGCCCTTGGCGGCGGGTACGACGTGGACCTCGCCGCCGAAGGCGTCGCCCTGCTCGTCGACGCCGGGGACGTTCGCCGTGGACTGGCCGATCACCTGCGTGTCGGCGCCCGTGATGCCCGAGGCGCGGCCCTTGAAGACCAGGAGCCCGCCGGCGTCCTTGGCCGCGTCCACGTCCTCGCCCGGCAGGCCCACGACGACCTCGCCGTAGCCGTCGCCGTCCAGGTCCTCCACCGCGGCGCTCGCGCCCATCGCGTCGCCCGCCTCGTCGGCGCCCGGGACTCCGGCGGTGGCCTGGGTGATCCACTTCGGCTTCACGGATGTGTTCTGCCCGTTGGGGCCGCCGAGGGCGATCGCCACCGCGCCGCCCTTGCTCGGGAAGTCCAGGTCGCTGTCCATGCCGGTCGGCTGCCGGGTGAAGACCAGGTCGGGGTAGGCGTCCCCGTTGACCGAACCGACCGTCACCGAGGCGTGTCTGAGGTACGTTCCGGGCGTGGTGGCGATCGGCGTGTAGGTGAAGCCCGTACCGGTCGACAGGTACAGCGACGTCCCGCCGCAGTCCGGCTCCTCGGTACAGCCGGTACGGACGAGCAGGTCGTCCTTGCCGTCGTTGTTGATGTCCGCGGCCTGCACGCTCTCGAAGTCGGTGACCCCGTCGTCCGCGGCGAGTGCCGTACGCGTGCTGCCGACGGAGCCGTCCGCGCCGATGTTCTCGTCCAGCACGATCTTCCCGGCCCAGTCCGTCCGGTCGACCCCGGCCACGTCCGTACGACCGTCACCGTCGAAGTCGCCCACCGCGTTGCCCCGGCCCTGGAACTCGACGGCCCGTGTGCCGAGACCGCTCCTGCCGCCGAACAGGATGATCCGCGGGCCCTGGCCGGCCGAGACCAGCAGGTCGGTGTAGCCGTCGCGGTCGATGTCGCCGGGCGTCGCCGTGCCGAACCCCGCGTTCGCGGCAGCCGAGCCGGGGACTTGGGGCGTGTTCTGGTTGATCACCTGGTGCCGGGCCGGGCTGATGCCCTTAGCGTCGCCCGGATACACCGCCACGTACCCGGCCTTCTTGATGCCGGACACGGTGCCGTCGGGCACCGACACGAACATGTCCTCGTACCCGTCCCCGTTGAAGTCGACCTGCTGACGCGCGGCGGAGGCCGAGGTAGCCGCCATCGACGTCCCGGAGAAGACCGGTGCGGCGGTCGCCGTGGCCGCGATCGTGACGAAGATCGCCGAAGCGGTACGGAGTCGAGAAGTCTTCATTGTTCATCCCCCGGATGTGCGTTCGTGGTCGACAGGTGAGCCTGCCGCCACCACCTGTCCAGAAAGACCATCCGCGCGGCCAATGGTTGTGCACTCCAGGCCCGATCCCTTTGCGCACGAGGCTGGCTCCAGCGCCACCTTCTTGCGTTATAGGCAAGGTTGCATGCATCAGACGCAAGGAGCCGTACGCTCGATTGCATGGCTCACACACACCAGCACCAGCACCAGCACGGACCTGCGGACCACTCCGCCCACGCCCACACCCACGATTCCGACGCGACGCGGAACGGCCTTCCCGAGATCCTCGACCTCGACGCCGCCCTCTTCGCGCCCCATCTGACCGCGCTCACCGGGCGTATCGCCTGTCTGGCCGGTGACGACGTCCGGCACGTCGTCGACCTCGGATCCGGGACCGGGGCCGGGACATTCGCCCTGCTGGAGCAGTTCCCGACCGCCCGGGTGACCGCCGTCGACAGCTCCCCCGCCATGCTGGAGCGGCTCACCTCGGCGGCCCGGGACCGGGGGCTGGGCGACCGTGTGCGCACGCTGGAGGCCGATGCCGGTGCGGGGCTGCCCGGAATTTCCGATGCCGACCTCGTCTGGGCGTCGGCGTCCCTGCACCACATGGACGACCCCGCGACCGCCTTGGCCGGCATCCGTGCCGCGCTGCGTCCCGGCGGGCTGCTGGCCGTGGCGGAGACCGACGGGATGCCGGACTTCCTGCCCGCGGACGGGGGCCCGGGTGAGCTGGAATCCCGCTGCCGAGCGGCGCTCGACGGCCTGCACGCCGAGCAGTTGCCGCACCGGGGCGCCGACTGGGGCTCCCTGCTGGCAGCGGCCGGCTTCTCCGTCGAGCAGGAACGCGCCGAGCAGTGGGAGCTGCGCGCCCCGCTGCCCGAGGGAGCGGGCCGGTACGCCTTCCTGGTCTTCGAGCGGATCCGCGGCTCTCTCGACGGGCGCGTCGACGCCGACGACCTGGCCGCGCTCGACCGGCTCGTCGACGGCGGGCCCGAGGACGTGCGCCACCGCGACGACCTCGTCGTACGGTCCACCCGCCGGACGTGGATGGCCCGCCCCGTCCCATCGAGGACGGGAACCACCGGCTCGCCTCGGCCGCCCGCCAGGGCCACGCCTCCGCACCCTGCATGATCGTCTGAACCCTGGCTCCGGCGGCCCTGGCCCGGGCAGCGACCCCTGGCACCGGGACCCCGGCACAAAGCCCGTCCTGATGGCCGACGGCGCCGGCGGTCTAGTTGCTGACGGCGATGGCGGTCCCCGCGGAGACCGCCGCCACCGTCCGCAGCACAGCCGCGTTCACCGCCTCCGCGCCCCAGCTGCTCCCCTCCAGCTCCTTCGCCCGCTGGTAGACCTTGCCGGACCACGGAATGGAGCGGTGCAGCGTCGGCAGCGTGCCGCTCGCGGAGAGCAGTCCGGTCAGCGCCGCCGTACGTTCGTCCGGTTCGGCCCCGTCGATCAGGACGGCCCGGACCTTCTCCACCAGGGCCTTCTTGTACCCGGTGTCCGCCATCTTCGTCGACGTCGTACGGAACAGGCCCAGGGTCTTCTTCGTCTCCTGGCGCAGCACGCCCCGCTCCACGAGCCGGTCGAGCACCGCCTCCCGCTTCGCCACCCCCGTACCGAGCTCGATCAGCAGGGTCTGTACGCCGCGCAGGCGCTCCCCGACCTTCGCGTGGGCGGCCCGGAGCAGCGGATCCGACGGTGTACGACCGGCGACGGCGTGCACCTTCACGCCGTTCAGGCCCGCGTCGTTCTCGTCGGCCCTGATGTGACCGTCGAGGCCCAGCTCGACGAGGACCGCGCCGCCCAGCGTGTAGTACAGCGTGCCCGCCCCCGCGATGGCCCCCGACGCGTCGTCCATCATCAGCAGCGTCAGGTCCTCGACGATGAGCAGGTCGTTCTCGATCTTCTTCTGCATGGCCTCTTGTCCAACCGTCGGCGTCCGGTGCGCGGGTCTCCGACCAGCCTGCCCCGCGCGGGGCAGGCTGGTCGGTGCGCCCTGTCACCACTGTTCATGACAGACGTCATGTCCGGTCCTGTGGCGAGGCCGACCGGCCTCGCGGCGGCGCCGATAGCATCCGGGTGAGACCCGAACGGACTGAGGAGCGACGCGTGCGATTCGCACTGGAAGCACTGTTCGCGGACGTGCCCGCCGAGCAGGTCGCGGAGGCCCGCGACTTCTACCGGGCGCGGGCGGCGGGCCGCGGACCCGCCGGCCTCCAGGAGCTCAAGGAGGCGCGGGCGAAGAAGAGCGCACCTCGTGCCGCCGTTCCGCCGCCCGTCGAAGAGACGGTCGAGGCCGCCGGTGTACGCGTCCCGGTCCGGATCTTCCTGCCGTCCGGCGGTCCGCCCCAAGGGGTCTACCTCGGCATCCACGGCGGCGGCTTCTACATGGGCTCCGCCGCGCAGGGCGACGAGCGCCACCGCGCGCTCGCGGACGCCCTGGGCATCGCCGTCGTCGGCGTCGACTACCGGCTCGCACCCGAGCACCCCTGGCCGGCCGCTCCCGACGACTGCGAAGCGGTGGCGCTCTGGCTCGTCGAGGAGGCGGAGGCCCGCTTCGGGACCTCCCGGCTCGCGATCGGCGGCAGCTCGGCGGGGGCCACCCTCGCCCTGGCGACCCTGCTCCGGCTGCGGGACCGGGACGTCGCCGACCGGTTCACCGGGGCGGCGCTCCGCTTCGGCACCTACGACCTGAGCGCGCGGACCCCGAGCGGCCGCCTCATCGCGGACGAGTACTTCATCCAGGCGTACGTCGGCCATGTGCCGGACCACGACCGCACCCTTCCCGACATCTCGCCCCTCTACGCCGACCTGGCCGGACTTCCCCCGGCCCTGCTGGTCGTGGGCGCCGAGGACATCCTGCTGGAGGACAACCTCACGCTGGCGGGCCGGTTGTCGGCGGCCGGCAACGACGTGGAGCTGCGCGTCTACCCCGCCTCGCCCCACGGCTTCACCGGCCACCCCACCGCCCTGGCCGCCACCGCGCTCGACGGCATCAACTCCTGGCTGCGCGACAGGATCAGTCGCCCCTGACCCGGGCGTGCAGATGCATGTCGTGCCGGCCGTCGTCATGCACGGCCGCGTTGCGCTTGGTGCCCTCCAGGCGGTAGCCGGCCTTCGTGGCGACCCTGCACGAGGCGTGGTTGCGCGTCGAGTGGTCCAACTCCAGGCGGTGGAAGCCGATGTCGTCCAGCGCCCACGCGCTGACCGCCGCGAGTGCGCGGGTGGCGACCCCGGCGCCGCGTGCGTCCGGGAGCACCCAGTACGCCACGTTCGCGACGCCGTCGTCGAAATCCAGGCCGCGCAACGCCATCCGGCCCAGCACCTCGCCGCTGACGCGGGCGACGGCCCAGTGGCAGCCCTTCTCCCGCTCCCAGTCCCGGCGGTACCCCTCGAACCACTCCCGGACCTGGGTCTCGGTCGAGGGCCGGTGCGTGTGCCAGCGGCGGGTCTCCTCGTCCGCGTACGCGGAGAGGAACGCCCCCGCGTCGGCCGCCTCCCACGGACGCAGCAGCAGCCCGCTGTCGGCTACCGCGAGCACGTGTCGCGGGGCGGTGGCGAGGCAGCCGGAGATCATCGCGGGCGGTGTCGACAGAACGCGGGTCATGGACCCATCGTCACCCGTGGCCCCTCATGGCCGCAGCCGGACCGGCCCCGCGCCCGATCCTCACGCCGGCTGAGGGGACCCGTCCCTCAGGAGCGTCCGCCGCGCTGCCAGCGCTGCGCCCCGAGGGGCGCGGGTCCGCCCGCGAGCTGATCCGCGAACGGCTGGACCAGGTGCCGCGCCTCGTCCGGGAACGCCTGCACGGCCGCGACCACCCCCGTCGTACCGGCTCCCTCGTCGTCGACCAGAACAGCCACGAAGGTCAGTCGCCCGTCCGGCACCGCCCCCAGCAGCCCCTGCTCGACCGGGCCCGTGGCACGGTCCCGCGCAGGCCACCGGGCGGTGATCAGCGTGTAGGGGGCATCCGCCGCCGGTTCGCGGTGCAGCAGCACCACCGTCGCGACCGCCGTGAACGCCCGGTAGAGACCGGCCTTCCAGAACGGCTCCTCGGTCGCGAACCGCTCGGCGGCGGCACGGTCGGCGAGGTCGACGACGTGGACACTCCCCGTGTGCTCCTCCCCGTCGTCGGACAGGGTGGGCCCGCGGAGTATCAGCCGGCTGTCGAAGCGGTCCATGTAGGACCAGTGCTCCTCGCACAGCTCCATCAACTGGTCGGCCACATCCGGCTGGTCCTGGGCGTGAACGTAGAACGGCATGCCGCGACCGTACCGGAGCGTCCGGAGCGGGTCCGGTCGTTCGCCCCCGCCTCACGGCCGCAGCCGGACCAGCCCCGGGCCCTTTCCGGCTGACCCGGAAGGCAGGCGGAAAGGGCCCCGAGGGCTGACGCCCTCACTCCCCCACGTACTCCGCCAGGTGCTCCCCCGTCAGCGTCGAGCGGGCCTCGACCAGGTCGGCCGGGGTGCCCTCGAAGACGATTTTGCCGCCGTCGTGGCCCGCGCCGGGGCCGAGGTCGATGATCCAGTCGGCGTGGGCCATGACCGCCTGGTGGTGCTCGATGACGATCACCGACTTCCCGGCGTCGACCAGGCGGTCCAGGAGGCCGAGGAGCTGCTCGACGTCCGCGAGGTGCAGGCCGGTGGTCGGCTCGTCGAGGACGTACACGCCGCCCTTGTCGCCCATGTGCGTTGCCAGCTTCAGGCGTTGGCGCTCGCCGCCGGACAGGGTGGTGAGCGGCTGGCCGAGGCTCAGGTAGCCGAGGCCGACGTCCACGAGGCGGTCGAGGATCTTGTGCGCGGCCGGCAGGGCCGCTTCGCCGGAGCCGAAGAACTCCTCCGCCTCGGTGACCGACATGGCGAGGACCTCGCTGATGTCGCGGCCGCCGAGGTGGTAGTCCAGGACCGAGGCCTGGAACCGCTTGCCCTCGCAGTCCTCGCAGGGGCTGGAGACACTGGCCATCACGCCGAGGTCGGTGAAGATGACACCCGCGCCGTTGCACGTGGGGCAGGCGCCCTCGGAGTTGGCGCTGAACAGGGCGGGCTTCACGCCGTTGGCCTTGGCGAAGGCCTTGCGGATCGGCTCCAGGAGGCCCGTGTACGTCGCCGGGTTGCTGCGGCGCGAACCGCGGATGGCGCTCTGGTCGACCGAGACGACGTTCTCGCCCGCCGGGATCGAGCCGTGGACGAGCGAGCTCTTTCCGGAGCCGGCGACGCCCGTGATGACGGTGAGGACGCCGAGCGGGATGTCGACGTCGACATCCTGGAGGTTGTGCGCCGTCGCGCCGCGGATCTCCAACGCCCCGGTGTGCTTGCGGACTTCCTCCTTGAGGACGGCCCGGTCGTCGAGGTGGCGGCCGGTGACGGTGTCGGAGGCGCGGAGTCCTTCCAGGGTGCCCTCGAAGCAGACGGTGCCGCCCGCCGTACCGGCCCCGGGGCCGAGGTCGACGACGTGGTCCGCGATGGCGATGGCCTCCGGCTTGTGCTCCACGACGAGGACCGTGTTGCCCTTGTCGCGCAGGCGCAGCAGCAGGTCGTTCATGCGCTGGATGTCGTGCGGGTGCAGGCCGATGGTGGGCTCGTCGAAGACGTACGTGACGTCGGTGAGGGAGGAGCCGAGGTGGCGGATCATCTTGACGCGCTGGGCCTCGCCGCCGGAGAGGGTGCCCGATGGACGGTCCAGGGCGAGGTAGCCGAGGCCGATCTCCACGAAGGAGTCCAGGGTCTGCCGGAGGGCTTCGAGCAGCGGGGCGACCGAGGGTTCCTCCAGGCCGCGGACCCATTCCGCGAGGTCCCTGATCTCCATCGCGCAGGCGTCCGCGATGCTGATCTTCTTGATCTTCGAGGAGCGGGCGCCCTCGGTCAGTCGCGTTCCCTCGCACTCGGGGCAGGTGGTGAAGGTGACCGCCCGGTCGACGAAGTCCCGGATGTGGGGCTGCATGGACTCGCGGTCCTTGGAGAGGAACGACTTCTGGATCTTGGGGATCAGCCCTTCGAAGGTGAGGTTCGCGCCCTCGACCTTCACCTTGGTCGGCTCCCGGTAGAGGAAGTCCTGCATCTCCTTCTTGGTGAACTTCGCGATCGGCTTGTTCGGGTCCAGGAAGCCCGACTCCGCGTACGTCCGCACGGTCCACCAGCTGTCCGACTTCCAGCCGGGGATGGTGAACGCGCCCTCGGCGATCGACTTGGAGTCGTCGTAGAGCTGAGTGAGGTCGATGTCGGAGACCGAGCCGCGGCCCTCGCAGCGCGGGCACATGCCGCCGGTGCGGCTGAAGGTCGCCTTGACCGCCTTCTTGTTGCCGCGCTCGACGGTGATCGCGCCGCTCGCCGTCACCGAAGGGACGTTGAAGGCGAACGCGCCGGGCGGGCCGATGTGCGGCTTGCCGAGCCGGCTGAAGAGGATGCGGAGCATGGCGTTGGCGTCGGTGGCGGTGCCGACCGTGGAGCGGGGGTCGCTGCCCATGCGCTGCTGGTCGACGATGATCGCGGTCGTCAGGCCGTCGAGCACGTCGACGTCGGGCCGCGCCTGCGAGGGCATGAAGCCCTGGACGAACGCGCTGTACGTCTCGTTGATCAGCCGCTGGGACTCGGCGGCGATGGTGCTGAACACCAGCGAGCTCTTGCCCGAGCCGGAGACCCCGGTGAACACCGTCAGCCGGCGCTTGGGGAGCTCGATGCTGACGTCCTTCAGGTTGTTCTCCCGCGCACCGTGCACACGGATCAGGTCGTGGCTGTCGGCAGCGTGCGGCGCGGGCGGCTGCTGGGTCTTCGTTCTCGGAGCCATGCTCGTCGTCTCTCCATCACTGGTGCGCGGAGCCTGCTGTGTGCGGGGCCCGGCCGGTACGGCTGATGCGGCTGGTTGTTCGGCTGGTGCGGGGGTCCGCCGGTGCGCGGAGCCTACTGGTCGTGCGGGAGGGCCGGGGCGCTTTCGGCCCCGGCCCCTGAGGGCGGGTGCTACTTCTCGACTGCTGCTGCTCGACTGCTGCTGCTCTGCCGCTACTTCGCGGCTGTCACTTCTTGGCCTGGGTGATGCGGAGCATGTTGCCGGAGGGGTCCCGGAAGGCGCAGTCGCGGACGCCGTAGGGCTGGTCGATCGGCTCCTGGAGCACCTCGCCGCCCGCGGCGCGGACCTTCTCGAAGGCCGCGTCCACGTCGTCGGAGGAGAGGATGACGCCACGCAGCATGCCCTTGGCGAGCAGCTCGGCCATGGTCTGCCGGTCGGCGGCCGGGGCGTTCGGGTCCGCGAGCGGGGGCTCCAGGACGATCTCGACGTCCGGCTGCGCGGGGGACCCGACGGTCACCCAGCGCATGCCTTCGAATCCGACATCGTTGCGCACCTCCATTCCCAGGGCGTCGCGGTAGAAGGCGAGCGCCTTGTCGTGGTCGTCGACGGCGATGAAGCACTGCGAGAGATTGATGTGCATGGATTTCACGCTACGGGCGGCGGGTGCGATCCGCTTCTCCATTCCTGACCGGTCGCGTGAGCATCTTGGCGACGCATGCCGGGATGGTCTCGCCCGCCTCGTGGGGGCGGGCCCGGTAGGCGCTCGGGCTCTCCCCGACCAGCTCCGTGAAGCGGGTGCTGAACGAGCCCAGCGACGTACAGCCGACGGCGAAGCAGACGTCCGTGACCGACAGGTCGCCCCGGCGCAGCAGTGCCTTGGCCCGCTCGATGCGCCGGGTCATGAGATAGCTGTACGGGGTCTCGCCGAAGGCGGCGCGGAAGCTGCGGGAGAAGTGGCCGGCCGACATCAGGGCGTCGCGGGCCAGCGAGGGGACGTCGAGCGGTTCGGCGTACTCGCGGTCCATGCGGTCGCGGGCCCGACGCAGCCGGGCCAGGTCCTCCAGCCTCACACCCTCACCTTCCTTCCCGTCGCCGTCTCTCCTCGATACTCCCCCACGCCACTGACAATCGGTCCGTCTCCCGGCCTCGGCCGGTCCTTCGCGTGCCGAGCATCACCCTGGACAGCGACCGCAACCGGCGGGTAACTTCGAAGGGAGTCTGAGCAAGCGCTTAGCCATCGACGAATCGACTGCCGACCCAGGAGGCACCCCGTGCGCCGTACGGTATTCAACGAGGACCACGAGGCGTTCCGGGAGACCATCCGCGCCTTCATCGCCGCCGAGGTCGTGCCGGTGTACGACGAGTGGTTCACCGCGGGCGTCGTGCCGCGCGACTTCTACCTCAAGCTGGGCGAGCTGGGCATCTTCGGCATCGAGGTCGACGAGGAGTACGGCGGCGCGGGCATCGACTCGCACAAGTACGAAGCCGTCATCTACGAGGAGACCGCCCGCGCGGGTGTCTCCTTCGGCGGCTCCGGCGTGCACACGCTGCTCGGCCTGCCCTACGTCAAGATGCTCGCCACCGACGAGCAGAAGAAGCGCTGGCTGCCGAAGTTCGCGACCGGCGAGGAGATGTGGGCCCTCGCGATGACCGAGCCGGGCACCGGCTCCGACGTCGCGGGCATGAAGACCACCGCCAAGCTCTCCGAGGACGGCACGCACTACGTCCTCAACGGCGCGAAGACCTTCATCACCGGTGGCGTGCACGCCGACCGCGTGATCGTCTGCGCCCGCACCGCCGCCCCGCGCGAGGACGACCGCCGCTTCGGCATCTCCCTCTTCGCCGTCGACACCAAGTCCGCGGGCTACTCGGTCGGCCGCAAGCTCGACAAGCTGGGCTTGAAGGTCTCCGACACCGCCGAGCTGGCGTTCGTCGACGTCAAGGTCCCGGTCGAGGACCTCATGGGCGAGGAGAACAAGGGCTTCGGCTACCTCGGCACCAACCTGGCCTCCGAGCGCTGGGGCATCGCCTTCGGCGCGTACGCCCAGGCCGCGGCCGCCGTCCGGTTCGCCAAGGAGTACGTGCAGGAGCGCACGGTCTTCGGCAAGACGGTCGCCTCGTTCCAGAACACCAAGTTCGAACTGGCCGCCTGCCAGGCCGAGGTGGACGCGGCCCAGGCCGTCGCCGACCGCGCGCTGGAGGCCCTGGACGCCGGTGAGCTGTCGGCGGCAGAGGCAGCCTCCGCGAAGCTGTTCTGCACCGAGGTCGCCCACCGCGTCATCGACCGCTGCCTCCAGCTGCACGGCGGCTACGGCTTCATGAACGAGTACCCGATCGCCCGCCTGTACGCGGACAACCGGGTCAACCGCATCTACGGCGGCACCAGCGAGGTCATGAAGTCGATCATCGCCAAGTCCATGGGTCTGTAAGGGGATACGTTCCCTCCATGAACGAGAGTCCCGATCCCCTGCTCGATCTGCTCCACCTGCTCGACCTGGAGCAGATCGAGCGGGACATCTTCCGGGGCCTGAGCCGCAGCGCGCTCGTGCCCCGGGTGTTCGGCGGCCAGGTCGCGGCCCAGGCGCTCGTCGCCGCGGGCCGCACCGTGCCCGCCGACCGCGGGGCCCACTCCCTGCACTCCTACTTCCTGCGGGCCGGCGACCCGGGCGCGCCCATCGTCTACACCGTCGACCGCATCCGCGACGGGAAGTCCTTCACCACCCGCCGCGTCGTCGCCGTCCAGCACGGGCAGCCGATCTTCCACCTCTCCGCTTCCTTCCAGACCCACGAGGAGGGCATGGAGCACCAGGCGCCCATGCCCACCGCCCCGGACCCGGAGACCCTGCCGACGGCCGCCGAGATGCTGCCCCGGTACGCGGACCGCTTCAGCGATCCGGAGGTGGTGGACCGGCTGATCGAGGCACGGCAGGCGGTGGACCTGCGGTATGTGGACGCGCCCCCGTTCGGCACGGTGGGCGAGCCGCGCGAACCGCGCTCGCAGGTGTGGTTCCGGACGAACGGCAAGCTCGCCGACGACCCGCTGCTGCACGTCTGCATGGCCACGTACGTCTCCGACATGACCTTGCTCGACTCGGTGCTCCTGGCCCACGGACGGGGCGGCTGGGCGGTCGGCGACGTGGTCGGCGCGAGCCTGGACCACGCGATGTGGTTCCACCGGCCGTTCCGGGCGGACGAGTGGCTCCTGTACGACCAGGAGTCGCCGTCGGCCTCCGGCGGCCGGGGACTGGGCCAGGCCCGTATCTACACCGCCGACGGGAGCCTCGCGATCACCGTCATCCAGGAAGGCGTCGTCCGCATCCCGCGAGGATGAGCGACATCCCCGCAGATGGTCCGTACCCGCGAGGATGAGCGGCCTCCGAAGCCGCGATTCCGACATACTCCCCACCATGAGCGACGCGAAAGCCGACGAAACGGCCGAGGGCGGGGAGTCCACGTTCACCGTGATCGTGGCGGCCCTCGCCAACCTCGGCATCGCCGTGGCCAAGGCCGTCGCCGGGCTGATCAGCGGCTCCAGCGCGATGCTCTCCGAGGCGGCCCACTCGGTCGCCGACACCGTCACCGAGGTCATGCTCCTCACCGCGCTCAAGCGGAGCGAGAAGCCGGCCGACGAGGACCATCCCCTGGGCTACGGCCCCGAGCGCTACATCTGGGCGATGCTCGCCTCGATCGCCACGTTCGTCGGCGGGGCCGTCTTCTCGATCTACGACGGGGTGCACACCCTGGTCGCGGGCGAGGAGCTGGGCGATCCGCTCATCTCCTACATCGTCCTGGCGGTCGCGTTCCTGCTGGAGGGCTACTCGCTGCGCACCGGGGTCAAGCAGGTGCGGCGCGAGGCGTCACGGCTGCGGGTGCCGGACACGTACTACCTGCGCCACACCCCCGACACGGCGGTGAAGGCCGTCGTGATGGAGGACTCGGCGGCCCTGGTCGGCCTGCTGCTGGCGGCGGGCGGCCTGCTGGGCGGACAGCTCTCCGGCTCGGGCGTCTGGGACGGGATCGCGTCCTGCCTGATCGGCCTCCTGCTCGTCTACGTCGCCTGGGTGCTGGGCCGTTCCAACGCGCAGCTCCTCATCGGCCGGCCGCTGCCCCCCGCGATGCGCTCGGGCGTGCGCGAGGAGCTGCTGTCGGTGCCGCACATCGTGGAGGTCCTGGAGCTGACCACATTGATCCAGGGGCCGACCGAGATCCTCATCGCCGCGAAGGTCGACTTCCGGGACATGGCCACCGCCGCCGAGGTCGAGTGGGCGTGCGAGGAGGCGGAGGCCCAGTTGCGGGAGAGGTTCCCCTCGGTCCGGCGGGTGTATCTGGACCCGACGCCGGGGCGGGCGCAGCGGCTGCGGCGGCACCCCGCTCCCTGACGCCCTACGCCGTCAGCTCCGCCACCGTCTTCGCGATGCGCCGCTGCCGCGTCGCGTCCGCCTTCGCGCCCTCGATCGACGTCACGTGCGCCTTCTGGCGGCTGGGCGCGAGGGCCGCGAACGCCTCCGCCGCACCGGGGGCCGCCGCCAGCGCCGCCGCCAGGTCCTCCGGCGGCTCCACCGTGCGGGGCGCGGTGTCGAGGGTCAGCTCCACCTCGATGGCGTCCCCGCCGCCGATGCCGGTCTCCTCGCGCTTGTCGGCGCTGAACGGGATGAGGTACTGGCCTCCCATCGGGGCGATCGTCGAGCGGTACGCGTATCCGTTCACGGTCACGTTCACCGGCGGGCGCTTTCCCGCGCCGAGGGCATCGACCACCGCCTCGGGCACCTCGATGCCCGTGTTGTTCCCTGCCTGGAACATCGTCGCGCTGAACTTCATGGCCCTCGCCCTTCCGCGGTCTTCGCCGGCCGCCCCGCGCGGAGGCGGCCGCGGCCGCTGTGTCGCTGTCGCTGTCGCTGTCAGGGAAGACGGCCGCCGGACCGGAAACTCATCGCCGGTAGCCGTTACGCGACCGGCTCCACGGCCCCCGCGGGCTCCTCGGACGCATCCTCCAGCAGCCCCGCGGCGTGCAGCAGGTAGTCCGTCATCGGGTCGTAGAAGCGCGGGTCGGTGACGTGGTCGTCCAGCGGGACCGTGACCTGGAGGGTGCCCTCCGACTCGCCGAGGAAGAGGGCCGGGTCGTTGCAGTCGGCGTAACCGATCGCGTCCAGCCCCCGCTGTCCCGCGCAGCCCGCCCAGCCGTGGTCGGCGACGACCAGGTCGGGCAGCGGGCGGCCCAGGTGCGCCATGGCGTCCAGGATGGCGGCCATCGGAGCCGGGGAGTGGGTGTGCCAGAGGGTCGCCCCGCGTTCCAGCATCGCGACGTCGGCGAACTGGAAGACCATGCCCTCGTCCGCGATCAGCCCGGACGGGATGCGGACGATCTCGCAGCCGGCCCGGCGCAGCGCGTCGGCCGTCTGGCGGTGCACGTCCAGCAGGCCACCGGGGTGCCCGGTGGCGAACAGGACCCGCTCACGGCCGTCGGCGGCCTTGCGCAGGCGGGCCGCCATCCGCTCCAGGGCGTCGACCGTCAGCTCCGGGTCGATGGTGTCCTGGCCCTGCCGGTGCGCGGGGTCGTCGCTGACGCCGCAGCGCTCGGCCATCACGGCGAGCACGTCCTGCTCGTCGGTCCAGCGGTCGCCGAGCTCCAGGCCCAGCCAGTAGTGGCGGTCGCCGTTGGCGAGCTTGCGGTAGTGGGAGAGGTTGTTGTCGCGTGGCGTGGCGACGTCCCCCGCGATACGCGTACGGACGAGGTGGTCGACGAGGGCGGCGCGGCTGGGTATCGGCATGGCCCCATTGTGCCGTCCGGGGCCCGGAACACGCCCGGTGTCCCGAACGACGGACGGCCGGTTCGTCGCCGTCAGGGGCTCGGGCTGAGCCCTTCGACCGCGAGCGTGTAAAGGCGGTCGGCCTGTACCGACGGCTCGGCGTGGTGCTCGGTGGCCAGGGCGATGCCGACGGCGAGGGTGAGCAGGTCGTGGAAGGTGGTGCCCGGCCTGACCGCCCCGTCGCGCAGGGCCCGGCGGAGCAGCGGAGTGGCCGCGTCCTCGATCACCGCGCCGCAGGAGTGCTGCCCGGGTTCGGCGGGGGCGTCGGTGGGGGGCTCGAAGGTCAGGGCGTCGGCGAGGCCGCGGGCGGCGACGGCGTACGCGAGGAGGTCGTGCAGCCACTCCAGCAGGGCGGCACGGCTGTCCTCGGTGCGGCTCAGCTCGTCGGCGCGCTCGCAGAGGGCCTGGACGCGTTCCTGGAAGACGGCTTCGAGCAGGGCCTGACGGGTGGGGAAGTGGCGGCGCACGGTGGCGGAGCCGACGCCGGCGGTACGGGCGACCTGTTCGAGGGAGGCGGCGGCGCCGTGCTGGGCGACCTCGGCCTCGGCCACGGCGAGGATGCGGCTGTAGTTGCGGCGGGCGTCGGCGCGCTGACCGGTCACGTTCTCTCCCTGGTTGCTAAGTGGTGGGCCCCGCCATATCGTAGCCAACAGAAAACGGCGGGCCCCGCCGTTTCGTGTTCGCGTGACGTCGTCGTGAGGTTCGGTCGACGCTCGCCTATCTGGAGGAGCCATCGCCATGGCATCAGAATCCGCCCCCGTACTGGTCACCGGCGCCACCGGACGCCAGGGCGGGGCCACCGCCCGGGCCCTGCTGGCCGCCAGCGTCCCGGTGCGCGCGCTGGTGCGCGACCCGCACACGCAGCGCGCGAAGGACGTCGAGGCGCTGGGCGTCGAGCTGGTGACCGGGGACCTGACCGACCGGCCCTCACTGGACGCGGCCTGCGCGGGCGTCCGCGCCGTGTTCTCGGTGCAGATGCCGCCGATGGACGCGAGCGGCGTCGACTTCGCGGGGGAACTGGCGCAGGCGGCCAACCTGATCGGGGCGGCGCGGGCGGCGGGCGTGCCCCAGTTCGTCCAGTCCTCGACCAGCGGGGTCGGGGCGCACACCCGGACTCCGGGCTGGGCGGAGGGCCGCTGGGCCGCGATGGCCCCGTACTTCGACACCAAGCAGGCGATCCTGGAGAAGGTGCGGGGTGCGGGTTTCGCCCGCTGGGCCGTGGTCAAGCCCGCGTTCTTCATGGAGAACCTGCCCCAACTGGCCCCGAACGGCCCCGAAGGCGGCCTGGCGACGGTGATCCGGCCGGAGACGACCCTGGCGCTGGTGGCGAGCGAGGACATCGGCGCGGCCGTCGCCCACGCCGTACAGGAGCCGGACCGGTTCCACGAGGTGGAGCTGGAGCTGGCGAGTGACCTCCTCACGATGGAGCAGGTCGCAAAGGTGCTGTCCACGGCGTGGGGCGTACCGGTGGCGGCCCCGTCGATGGACCTCGACGAGGCGCTCGCGGCGGGGATGCCGGCGTGGGGCGCCGGTCACCTGTGGAGCAACGCCGTGACACAGCCGGCCCGCCCCGCGTTCGCGCGGGAACTCGGCATTCCCGTGACCTCGTTCGCCACCTGGGCGCACCGGCACCTGACGCCCGCCCCCTGACGCCGGTTTGCCCGACTCCGGCGACCCGACTCCGGCGATTCGAGGGCAGCGGTCTTCGAGGGCAGCGGTCTACGGGGGCAGCGGTCTACGACACCACGGTGAGCACGGTCACCACCGTCACCGCGGAGATCGCCGCCTGGAGGTTGCGGATGGCCTCGCGCACGCTCACACCCGCCCAGTGGCCCTCGGCGATCTGGGCCATGCGCGGGGCGACCTGCTTCTTCGGCAGGCCGGGGAAGGTCTGGGGGTGCATGCCCGTCGCGTGCAGCAGGGCGACGAGCGCGGTGGTACGGGCGTCCGGCTCGGCCCCGTCCAGCACCACGGCGGCCAGCCGGTCGCGCAGCTCGCGTTCGACGGTTCCGTCCGCCTCCGGGTAGCGGCGCACCGGGAAGACCCCGAGGGCCCGGTGCTTCTCCTCGGTCACCAGGCCGCGGGCGCAGAGGCTCTCCACGACGTCCTGCGAGCCCTTGGCGTGGTCCCGGGTCAGCCAGTCGGCCACCTTGCGGCTGCTGGACGCCCCGTGGACCCAGCGCGCCAGGCGGTCGAGCCGTCCATCCAGGAGCGGGTCGCCCGTCGGGGACGGGTCGAAGACCTCGACGCGGCCGCCCCTGACCGTGGCGCGGCCCGCCATGACCAGCTCCAGGAGCATGCCGGCCGCCACGCCCCAGCGGGCGGCGGTCTCCCCCTTCGCCGCGCCGGTCGTGTCGTCCAGCGACAGCAGCATGATCTCTTCGCCCAGTGAGACGGTCATGGTGCGGCTCCCCGATTCGTTGCGTGTTGACCGGACAGACGTACGTACCCCGTCCCGGGTTGCCCGGATCCCGAGGGAGCCCGGAAGGGAAAGCCGCCGCTCAGGAGGGCTCCGCGGCGGCGAAGGCACCGCGGGCCAGTCGGTGCAGCAGGGCGGCGGTCGCCGCGCGGCCGGGCAGGGCCTCGGGCCGGGCCAGGTGCGGGGTGGAGTTCAGCAGGCCGAAGACGGCGTGCACGGTGACGCGGGCCCGGTTCTCGGCCAGCGAGGGGTAGAGGGCGCGGACGACGCCGACCCAGACCTCGACGTACTCGCGCTGGAGCCGCCGCACCCGCTTGCGGTCCGTGTCGCGCAGCCGGTCCAGCTCCCGGTCGTGGAGGGTGATCAGGGGGCGGTCGTCGAGGGCGAAGTCGATGTGGCCCTCGATGAGCGCGTCCAGGAGTGCCTCCGGTGAGCCGTCGCCCCGGGCCGCGTCCTCCGTGACCCGCAGCCGTCCGCCCTCCAGCAGGCGTTCGCTGATGCCCACCAGGAGTTCGGCGAGCATCGCGTCCTTGCCGGGGAAGTGGCGGTAGAGGCCGGGGCCGCTGATCCCGACGGCGGCGCCTATCTCGTCGACGCCGACACCGTGGAAGCCGCGCTCGGCGAAGAGGCGGGCGGCCTCCCGGAGGATCTGCTCGCGGCGGGTGGGAGCCGCGACGCGGGCGGCGGCATGGGTGCTCATGAGGATTCATTCTAGACAGGGTCGTTAGCGCTCGTTAACCTGAGGGAAACGCGTTAACGCTCATTAACAGCAGCGGGCAGACAGCAGCGAAGCACTGATCGCGGTAGGTACGGGCAAGGGGGCTCGACACGATGCAGCAGGCACCGGTCCTGGCGAGCGCGGCCGATCCCGCATCGGAGGCCTGGCAGGCCAACGAGGCGGCGCATCGCGCGCTCTCCGACGACCTGGCGGGGCGTCTCGCCACGGCACGGCTGGGCGGGGGTGAGAAGGCACGGGCCCGCCACGAGGCGCGCGGCAAGCTGCTCCCCCGGGACCGGGTGGACACCCTCCTCGACCCGGGCTCGCCGTTCCTGGAGCTGGCCCCGCTGGCGGCGAACGGGATGTACGGGGACCAGGCCCCCGCCGCTGGCGTCATCGCGGGCATCGGGCGGGTCTCGGGCCGCGAGTGCGTGATCGTCGCCAATGACGCGACCGTCAAGGGCGGCACGTACTACCCGATGACCGTGAAGAAGCATCTGCGCGCCCAGGAAGTGGCGCTGGAGAATCGTCTCCCCTGCCTCTATCTGGTCGACTCGGGCGGCGCGTTCCTGCCGATGCAGGACGAGGTCTTCCCCGACCGGGACCACTTCGGGCGGATCTTCTACAACCAGGCCCGGATGTCGGGCGCCGGCATTCCGCAGATCGCGGCGGTGCTGGGCTCCTGCACGGCGGGCGGGGCGTACGTCCCGGCGATGAGCGACGAGGCCGTGATCGTCCGCAACCAGGGCACGATCTTCCTCGGCGGCCCGCCGCTGGTGAAGGCCGCGACCGGCGAGGTCGTGACGGCGGAGGAGCTGGGCGGCGGCGAGGTCCACTCCCGTACGTCGGGGGTCACCGACCATCTCGCCGAGGACGACGCGCACGCCCTGCGGATCGTCCGCAACATCGTCGCGACCCTCCCGGACCGCGCCCCGCTCCCCTGGTCGGTCGAGCCGGCCGAGGAGCCGAAGGTGGACCCGGCCGGGCTGTACGGCGCGGTCCCGGTGGACTCCCGCACCCCGTACGACGTACGCGAGGTGATCGCGCGCGTGGTGGACGGCTCGCGCTTCCAGGAGTTCAAGGCGGAGTACGGGCAGACGCTGATCACCGGCTTCGCCCGCGTCCACGGCCACCCCGTGGGGATCGTCGCGAACAACGGGATCCTGTTCTCCGAGTCGGCCCAGAAGGGCGCGCACTTCATCGAGCTGTGCGACCAGCGCGGCATCCCGCTCGTCTTCCTCCAGAACATCTCCGGCTTCATGGTCGGCCGGGACTACGAGGCGGGCGGCATCGCCAAGCACGGCGCGAAGATGGTCACGGCGGTGGCCTGCACGCGGGTGCCGAAGCTGACGGTCGTCGTCGGCGGTTCGTACGGCGCGGGCAACTACTCCATGTGCGGCCGGGCCTACAGCCCCCGCTTCCTGTGGATGTGGCCCAACGCCAAGATCTCCGTGATGGGCGGCGAGCAGGCGGCCTCCGTCCTCGCCACCGTCAAGCGCGACCAGCTCGGCGACGACTGGAGCGCCGAGGACGAGGAGACGTTCAAGGCCCCGATCCGCGCCCAGTACGAGACCCAGGGCAACGCGTACTACGCCAGCGCCCGGCTCTGGGACGACGGCGTGATCGACCCCGTGGACACCCGGCAGGTGCTGGGCCTCGCCCTGACCGCCTGCGCCAATGCCCCGCTGCCCCAGAAGGACCCGGCCGGTCCGGGCTTCGGCGTCTTCCGGATGTGAGGAACAGATGACGACGATGTTCGACACCGTGCTGGTCGCGAACCGCGGCGAGATCGCGGTCCGGGTGATCCGGACCCTGCGCGAGCAGGGGGTGCGCTCGGTCGCGGTCTTCAGCGACGCGGACGCGGACGCCCGGCATGTGCGCGAGGCGGACACGGCGGTACGGATCGGCCCGCCGGCCGCGTCGGAGAGCTACCTGAACGTGGGGGCGCTGCTGGACGCGGCCCGCCGCACGGGCGCGCAGGCGGTCCACCCCGGCTACGGCTTCCTCGCGGAGAACGCCGAGTTCGCGGCTGCCTGCGCGGACGCGGGGCTGGTCTTCATCGGCCCGCCCGCCTCCGCGATCTCGCTGATGGGCGACAAGATCCGGGCCAAGGAGACGGTCGCGGCGTACGGGGTCCCGGTCGTGCCCGGCTCCTCCGGCAGCGGCCTGACCGATGCCCAACTGGAGGAAGCGGCACGGGAGATCGGCACCCCGGTCCTCCTGAAGCCCTCCGCCGGCGGTGGCGGCAAGGGCATGCGCCTGGTCCGCGACGCGGCGGTGCTGGCGGAGGAGATCGCGGCGGCCAGGCGCGAGGCCCGGGCCTCGTTCGGCGACGACACCCTCCTCGTCGAGCGGTGGGTCGACCGCCCGCGCCACATCGAGATCCAGGTGCTGGCCGACGCCCACGGCAACGTGATCCACCTCGGCGAGCGCGAGTGCTCGCTCCAGCGCCGCCACCAGAAGATCATCGAGGAGGCGCCGAGCGTCCTCCTCGACGAGGAGACCCGGGCGGCCATGGGCGAGGCGGCCGTGCAGGCGGCGCGCAGTTGCGGCTATGTCGGCGCGGGGACGGTGGAGTTCATCGTCCCGGGCAACGACCCGGCGTCCTACTACTTCATGGAGATGAACACCCGCCTCCAGGTCGAGCACCCGGTGACCGAGCTGATCACCGGCCTGGACCTGGTGGAGTGGCAGCTGCGGGTGGCGTCGGGCGAGCAACTCCCGTACGCACAGCAGGACATCAACTTGACCGGCTGGGCGATCGAGGCCCGCGTCTGTGCCGAGGACCCGTCCCGGGGCTTCCTGCCCTCGGGCGGTACGGTGCTGGCGCTGCGCGAGCCGCAGGGCGGCGGGGTCCGGACGGACTCGGGGCTCAGCGAGGGCGTGCCGGTGGGCAGCCTGTACGACCCGATGCTGTCGAAGGTCATCGCGTACGGCCCCGACCGCGCGACGGCTCTGCGCAAGCTGCGGGCGGCCCTCGCGGACACGGTGATCCTGGGCGTCCCGACCAACGCGGGCTTCCTGCGCCGCCTGCTGGCCCACCCGGACGTCGTCGCGGGGAGCCTGGACACGGGCCTGGTGGAGCGCGAGGCGGAAGGGCTGGTGCCGGACGGCGTTCCGGACGAGGTGTACGCGGCGGCTGCGGCGGTCCGCCGCGACGCGCTGGAGCCCCGGCCGGACGCGGGCGGCTGGACGGACCCGTTCTCGGTGCCGAGCGGCTGGCGCACGGGGGGTGTGCGGGTGCCGCTGATGTTCCCGCTGCGGGTGTCGGGCGCGGACCCGGTGACGTACGGGGCCCCGGCCTCCGCGACGGTCACGGCGGACCGGGTCACGGTCGAACTCGACGGCGCGGTCGGCCACTTCCACCGCTCCGGCGACTGGCTCGGCCGGGACGGCGACACCTGGCACGTCCAGGACCATGACCCGGTGGAGGCGTCCCTGAGCGGGGCGGGCCGGAGCGGGGCGGACACGCTGGCGGCCCCGATGCCCGGCACGGTCACGGTGGTGAAGGTGGCCGTCGGGGACGAGGTCGAGGCGGGGCAGAGCCTGCTCGTGGTGGAGGCGATGAAGATGGAGCACGTGATCTCGGCCCCGCACGCGGGGACGGTGACCGAGCTGGACGTCACGGCGGGAGCGACGGTGGCGATGGACCAGATCCTGGCGGTAGTGGTCCCCCTGGAGGACGCGTGAGCACGCAAGGGCTCCCCATGAAGGTCCCGGCGCCGGGTCTCCCCTCCCGGGTCCGCATCCATGAAGTAGGCGCGCGGGACGGCCTGCAGAACGAGAAGAAGGCCGTACCGACCTCAGTGAAGGCGGAGTTCATCCGCCGCCTGGCGGTGGCGGGCCTGACCACCATCGAGGCGACGAGCTTCGTCCACCCGGAATGGGTTCCTCAACTGGCCGACGCGGAAGCGTTGTTCCCCCTGCTCGGCGACATCGCTGACGTGGGTGACGTGTCGCTCCCGGTCCTCGTGCCGAACGAACGCGGACTGGACCGGGCGCTGGCGCTCGGGGCCCGGTCGATCGCGGTGTTCGGCTCGGCGACGGAGACGTTCGCCGCGCGCAACCTGAACCGCACGGTCGACGAGTCGCTGGCCATGTTCGCGCCGGTGGTGGCCCGCGCGAAGGCCGACAAGGTGCGGGTGCGCGGGTATCTGTCGATGTGCTTCGGCGACCCGTGGGAAGGCGCGGTCCCCGCCACCCAGGTGGTGAAGGTCGCGAAGGCGCTGATGGACCTGGGCTGCGACGAGCTGTCGTTGGGCGACACGATCGGGGTGGCGACACCGGGCCACGTAACAGCCCTGCTGACAGCGCTGAACGAGGGGGCCGTCCCCACGGAGGCGATCGGCGTCCACTTCCACGACACGTACGGCCAGGCGCTGTCCAACACCCTGGCGGCGCTCCAGCACGGGGTGACGACGGTGGACGCCTCGGCGGGCGGCCTGGGCGGCTGCCCGTACGCGAAGAGCGCCACGGGCAACCTGGCCACCGAGGACCTGGTGTGGATGCTCGACGGCCTCGGCATCGAGACCGGCGTCGACCTGGACGCCCTGACCGCCACCAGCGTCTGGCTGGCCGAACACCTGGGCCGGCCGAGCCCGTCCCGCACGGTCCGCGCCCTGAACCCTTCTTCTTCCGCCTCCCACAAGGAGTGAGTTACCCCATGTCCCTGGACCACCGGCTGACCGCCGAGCACGAGGAACTGCGCCGCACGGTCGAGGAGTTCGCGCACGACGTGATCGCGCCGAAGATCGGCGACCTCTACGAGCGCCATGAATTCCCGTACGAGATCGTGCGCGAGATGGGCCGGATGGGCCTGTTCGGACTGCCGTTCCCGGAGGAGTACGGCGGGATGGGCGGCGACTACCTGGCGCTCGGGATCGCCCTGGAGGAGCTGGCCCGCGTCGACTCCTCGGTGGCGATCACCCTGGAGGCCGGGGTCTCGCTGGGCGCGATGCCGCTGCACCTCTTCGGCACGGAGGAGCAGAAGCGCCGGTGGCTGCCGAAGCTGTGCGCGGGCGAGGCGCTGGGCGCGTTCGGCCTGACCGAGCCGGACGGCGGCTCGGACGCGGGCGGCACCCGGACGACGGCGGTGCTGGACGAGGCGAGAGACGAGTGGGTGATCAACGGATCGAAGTGCTTCATCACCAACTCGGGTACGGACATCACGGAGTTGGTGACGGTCACCGCCGTGACGGGCCGCAAGGAGGACGGCCGCCCGCTGATCTCCGCGATCATCGTGCCGTCCGGAACCCCCGGCTTCACTGTAGCGGCCCCGTACTCCAAGGTCGGCTGGAACGCCTCCGACACCCGGGAGCTGTCCTTCTCCGACGTCCGCGTCCCGGCGGCGAACCTCCTGGGCGAACAGGGCCGGGGCTACGCGCAGTTCCTGCGGATCCTGGACGAGGGCAGGGTAGCGATCTCGGCTCTGGCAACGGGCCTGGCGCAGGGCTGCGTGGACGAGTCGGTGAAGTACGCGCACGAACGCCACGCGTTCGGCAGGCCGATCGGCGCGAACCAGGCGATCCAGTTCAAGATCGCCGACATGGAGATGCGCGCCCACATGGCCCGCGTGGGCTGGCGCGACGCGGCTTCGCGGCTGGTGGCGGGCGAACCGTTCAAGAAGGAGGCGGCGATCGCGAAGCTGTACTCCTCGACGGTCGCGGTGGACAACGCCCGTGAGGCGACGCAGATCCACGGCGGCTACGGCTTCATGAACGAGTACCCGGTGGCGCGGATGTGGCGCGACTCGAAGATCCTGGAGATCGGCGAGGGCACGAGCGAGGTCCAGCGGATGCTGATCGCACGGGAGTTGGGGCTGCCGGCCTGAGTCCGCGGACCGGTTCTCCCACTGCCGACCGGTGGTTCGACTACCGCCCGGTGTTTTGGCCGCGGCCCGGTGCTGTGGCTGCCGCCCCGGTCGCCGTGGATATCCACGGTGGCCGGGGCGGCGGTGTCAGCTGGGATCACCCACCGGCTTCTCGCGGGGACGAGGAGGACGGAGCACGCGGTCTCGATCCGGGACGACCGGACTCACAGAGCCGTCCGCCGTTCTCGCGCGGTTCGAGGCAGCAGCGGGTGTCCTTGCCGTCCTCCGGAACGGAGCAGGCCAGGGTTCACGCGCCCCCCGATCCCGCGGCCTCCTCGATGAGGTCGGTCACCGGGCCGGGCTGCGACGCGAGGGACGCGTGGCTCGCGTCCAGCTCGATGGTCCGGCGCGGGTTCATCCGCTCGGCCATGCGGCGCTCGTTGTCGGGGTGGATCATGCGGTCGGCGGTGGAGATCTGGTACCACGTGGGCTTGGACCGCCAGGCCGGGGCGGTGATGTTATCGCCGAACGTCGACGCCGGCGGCGCCTTCTGCGTCACGGCCATCACGAGTGCCTCGTCCTCGGACAGGTCCTGGGCGAAGCTCTCGTGGAACTTGTCCTGCTGCACCCACAGGTAGCCGTCGGAGTCCGGTGCGATGTTCTCGAACGCGGCCGGGGGCTTCTCCTGGGTGATCTGTCCGGGGCTTTCGCCTGCGTCGGGCGCGAACGCGGCGATGTAGACGAGGCCGGTGACGTTGGGCAGGTCGCCGGCCTCGGTGATCACCGCGCCGCCGTAGGAGTGGCCGACCAGGACCACCGGTCCTTCGATCTGCCGGACCATCTTGCGGGTGCGCTCGGCATCGTCGGCCAGTGAGGTCAGCGGGTTCTCCACGGCGTGCAGGGAGCCGAAGCCACGACGGTGCAGCTCGGTGATGACCTTGGCCCAGTGGGCGGCGCCGCCCCAGAAGCCGTGGACCAGGACGATCGCGGGTTTGTCAGCCATCGGGCGGGGCCTTTCGGAGGAGCGCGTCGCGCGCGAGGAGTGCCGGAAGCCGTACCTCCCCAGCAGACGTCCATCCCGCCGTCACCGCATGTCGTCAGCATCATTCAGGTGGTGGCCGCCGCCCCCGGCCGCCGCGGGGCTGTCCACGGCGGCCGGGAGCGGTGTCGGCTAGGAGCGCTTCGCGTCCGGGACCGCCACCCCGTCCTCCGTCACGTACTTCGCGCCGTCGTCGCTCTTCGTGATCGTGAACGCGTCCAGGGTCTCCCCCACCTCCTTGTCCGTCGTCGATGCGTCGTCCCACTTCGCCCCGATGACCGCCTCGTAGCGGATCGTGTTCTTCGAGACGGTGATGCCCTGGAACGTCGACGTGTGGGCGGCGCGGGCCACCTGGGTCGCGCCGTTGCGGGTCCAGACGTTGTCGTCGGCCGGGGACAGCTCGTAGTACTTGGGGCCCGCCATCGCGACCGCGTAGACCGGGCCCGTCGTCACGCCCGGCGTGTCCGTCGCGTCCGCGTTCACGTAGCCGCGGGCGTACACGTGGTCGTGGCCCATCAGGACCAGGTCGATGTCGTTGCGCTGGAAGACCGGCAGCCACGCGTCGCGGATCGGCTTCTCGTCACGGCCCACCGCCGCCGAGAACACCGGCTGGTGGAAGGTGGCGACCGACCACTTGTGGGGGTTGTCCGCCAGGATGTGGTCGAGCCAGCGGGCCTGGAGGTCCAGCCAGAGCTTCTGCGGGTCCGGGCAGTCCTGCGAGCACGGCGGCAGATTCGGCGGGGTCATCAACTCGCGCGCGTCGTGCGTGCTCGCGTTGAGGGTGATGAAGCGGACGTTCTGGTAGTCCGTGTAGTAGGCCGTCTCCGTGATCGACTTCGCCATGTGGGCCTCGTACGCTGCTCGTTGGCGCTCCGCCGGGGTCTCGTCCTTGGCGGGTGCGGCCGTGGGGCCGTTGGCCGGGTACGCGAACGTGGACTTCCACGTCTTCAGGAACAGGTCCGCGTTGTACTCGTGGTTCCCCGGCGCGGCGATCACGTTGGCCGTCTGACTGTGGCCGCTCATCGCGCCGAACCACTCGTCCCACAGGCCGTCGTTGCCGCCCGAGTCGACCAGGTCGCCCGCGTTGACACTGCCGATCGCCTTCGGGAAGCGCTGGTACGCCTGGTCGACGACCGGGGCCCACTTCGCCTTCAGGTCGTTCTGGGCGTCGCCGAAGTAGAGGAACGTGAAGTCCTCGCCCGGCTTGCCGGCGGAGGTGAACACATATCTCTCGCTCAGCTTGCTTCCCGTGCCCACTCGGTACGCGTACGCCGTGCCCGGCTTCAGCCGGTCCATCACCGCCGAGTGCGTACGCGTCGGGACGCCGTTGCTCAGGAGTTCCTCGTTCGTCATTGCCTCGGCCTTGCGCCAGGCCGCGTTGGAGCCCTCCTCGCGGTACTGGACCTCGCCCTGCGTCGTGCCGCTGCCCGTCCGCCACGTCACCGCCTGCGAGGTGGCGGGTGTGGTGGTCGGGGTCAGGACGATGCGCTCCGGGGTGACCCCGGGGGCCTCCAGGTCCGGGTTCGTCGTCAGGGCCACGTCGAAGACGTGCATGATGCCCCGGTCCGTGCCCTGCGGCAGGACCACCGACCGCACCCGCTTCTTCCCGTCCAGCACCTGCGGGACCGTGCCGAAGACCACCGTGCGCGTCGTGTCCGACGTGCCGTTCACCTTGTTGCGGCCCTCCGTGGCCACCAACGGCACGTTGCCGTACAGATAGTTGGTGCCGGGCGTCCAGTCCGTGAACTGCACCGCCACGTTCTGCGTCGAGCCGTCCTCGTACTCCACCGTCGCCAGGCCCTGCGAGGGGCCGTTCGTCGCCAGACCGAGGAAGGAGATGCCCGTCGCCTTGACGCCCTTGCCGTTCCGGCCCGTGAGGTCCACGCGCTGGCCGTGCGGGATCCAGTTGTCCGGCTTACCCTGCTTCGCCGTCGGCCAGGTGAACGTGACCCCCGTGTCGCCCAGCGGCAGCTTCGCGCCCGGGGCCGCGCCCGCCGCCGCCAGCTTCTCGCGGGAGAGCGAGTTGTCGCTCAGGTCGAGCGCGCCCAGCCTGCCCTGGCCGTCGGGGGTCGACCCGATGTTGTTACGGGCGTCCGAGCCTTCCGTGTACGACGGCGGTACGTCGGCCGCACCCGTGCCCCAGGTCTTCGGAGCCTCGCCCATCGTGAACGTCAACTCGCCGCCCGCCCGCGCGAAGTCCTCGTCCAGCCAGGACGTGCTGGTGGGCTTTCCGTTGACCTTCAGGGCCGTGACGTACGGCTTGTCCGCCGCCGCGCCCGCCGCCTTGATGGAGATCCGGCGGTCGCTGTCCGCGCTGTCGATCGTGATCCGGTCGAACATCGGCGAGCTGAGCACCAGGTTCGCCGTCCCGTACACCGCCGGGTTCATCCCGAGGTTCGCCCACACGTACCAGGAGCTGAGCGAGCCCAGGTCGTCGTTGCCCGGCAGGCCCGACGGCGTCGTGCCGTACATCTCGTCCGTCGCCCGGCGCAGCACCTCCGACGTCCGGTGCGGCTGCCGCAGCCAGTTGTGGACGTACGGCATCGAGAAGCTCGGCTGGTTGCTGAGATAGGCGCCCGTGGTGTTGTAGACGCCCGCGTCCAGGGATTTCGTGTGCTCGTCCAGGTCTCGTGCGACCGGCTCGATGCCGCCGCGCTTCTCGATCAGCGTGCCGATGTTCTGCGGGACCATCCAGCCGTACTGGTAGCCGGTCGCCTGCTCGAACTGGTTGCCGCGCTCACCGAGGTTGAAGGAGCGGTCGAAGCCGTTGCGGCCGCGCGGGCGGATGCGGTACGTCTCGGGGTCCAGCAGGTTCTGCCAGTTCTGCGCCCTCGTCATGAACTCCGCACGCGTGCTGTCCTCGCCCAGTCTGTCCGCCAGTCGGGCGATCGCGAAGTCGTCGATCGCGTACTCCAGCGTCTTCGACGTCGCCGAGTCGCCCTTGCCGTTGTCGATGAACCCGGCGCTGAAGTACTGCTGTGCGTGGGCCCGCTTCGTCGTGTCGGCGGGCAGCCGCTGCGTCTTCCGCATCGAGGCGAGCGCCGCCCGGCGGTCGTAGTCCACGCTGCCGAACGCGTCGATCGACGACAGCACCACCTGGAGCGAGTCGCCGCTCATCTTCTGCTGCGACTGGTTCAGATGCGGCCAGTTGGGCCAGGCGCCCGTCTGCTTCACCAGGTCCACCAGGGACTGGTTGATGTCGGAGCCGACCTTCGGGAACAGCAGCGCGATGAGCTGCGCCTGCCCCCGGTACATGTCCCAGCCCGCGTAGGTGACGTAGTGGTGCCGGCCGGGCGCGACCTTGCGGATCCTGCCGTCGTGACCCGGGTACTGGCCGTTCACGTCGTCGGAGACGTTCGGGTGGAGGAGGGAGTGGTAGAGCGCCGTGAAGAACTTCACCCGCTCCGACTTCGTCCCGCCGGTGGCCGTGACCGTGCCCAGCGAGTCCTTCCAGACCTGCGCGGTCGCCTTCCGCACCTGGTCGAAGGTGCGGCCGCCGGTCTCCTCCTCGGCGTTGCGGGCGGCGTTCGCGACGCTGACGTAGCTCAGCCCCGTCCGCGCGGTGACCGTCGCGCCCTTCGGGAAGACGAGGTACGCGCCGGAGCCGTGCTTGGCCTCGCCACCGCGTGCGGTCGCCGCCCCCGGGGTGACCTCGCCGCCCCGCCAGGTGCCGTACGAGGTGAACGCGCGGTCGAACGTGGCGGAGAAGTAGGCCCGGTAGCGGCCGCCCTCGTCGCACACCGACGCCGTCTCGACCCAGCCGCTGACCGTACGGCCCTCGACCCTGACCTCGCTGTCGAAGACCCGGTTGTTGGACCCGGCGACGTCGAGGATCAGCGTCGAGGAGTCCTTGCGGGCCGGGAACTCGTACCGGTTGACGGCGGTTCGGGTGGTCGCCGTCAGCTCCGTCTGCACGCCGTTGGCGAGGCCGACCGTGTAGTGGCCGGGGGCAGCCGTCTCGTCGCGGTGGTCGAAGTCCAGGTAGTACGGGTCGATCTTCGTGCCGGGGCTGGTCGGCAGCGCGCCGCCGTCGAGCTTGCCCGTGTACGGCAGGACCGGGAAGTCGAACGCGCTGAACCGGCCCTCGCAGCCGGTGCCGGACAGCCGCGTCATGCCGAAGCCGCGGATCTTGTCGGCGCTGTACTCGTACCCGCCCTTCTGGTCGCCGTCGGACGAGCGGTACGTGGTCGGGCTCGACTGGACCATGCCGAACGGGGTCGTCGCGCCCGGCCAGGTGTTGCCGTACGCGCTGTTGCCCTTGTTCTGCTTCGGGTCCAACTCCGTTCCGATGAACGGGTCGACGGCGTCGTACGGGCTGATCGCCGACGCGCGCGGGGCGGCCTCGGTGGCGGCGGCGGCCGTCGCGGTGGCCGGGGCCGGGCCGGCGACGAGCGCTCCGGCCGTCAGGGCGGCGGCGACCACGACGGCGCGCAGCCGGCCCGGTCTCGTCCGGGCATCCGGGCGTTCGGCGGTGGTGGGTTCCCGCATGAGCGGTCCTCTCGGGTCGGGCGGAAGGCGTGGGTCTCCGACCCGGGAGGCGGAACGGCACGGAGGCATCGACGAGGGCGATGACAACGTTGTCCAACTCCCGTTCGGGCGCGTGCACCACAGTGCTCGGGACAGTTTTCCCGGAGAGGACCGTCATGGGAAGAGCTGACCAACAGGCCATGTCCCGCACGGTCGGGAGACGTGCGCACCGGGCGGCCTCCACCCCTGCACGGAGCGTGGCGGATCAGCGCCAGGCGTGGCGGATCTTCAGCCGCCCGTAGCCCATCGCCCCCGAGAAGCGGAAGCGCGGCGCACCCGGGCGGCTCGGCTGCCGGGGCCGGTAGCGGAGGTCCTTCCACCCGGTGGTCAGGCCCTCGACCTCGACGATGGCGTCGCGCGGCACCGTGATGCTCGCGTTTCCGGTGCCGAGGCTCAGCTCGATGTCGACGACCGGGTGTTCGACGATCGCCCGGGACAGGTCCAGACGCACCCGACCGAAGGCGGACTCGACCTTGAGGATCCTGGGCACCCGCCAGGCGCCGCGCCGCTTGATCCGTCCACCGGCGGCGGCGATCGTCGACGTGGTGCCCGGGTCCTCCGCCGGCAGCGGGTCCAGGGCCGACACGAGTTCGCCGTGGGTCGTGGCGGCGAGCACCCGGTCCAGGCGCTCGCCCATCTCCTCGTGCGAGATGCGCTCCTCGGCGTAGGCCTCCCGGACGCGCCGCACCGCGCTCTCGCGGTCGTCTTCGCCCACGCGCGAAGCGGCGTTCCTCTGAGGTGTGGTCACCGGTTCACTGTAGTGCGGCGCCGGCCGCGTGAACATGGTGAGACCTCTCAGGAGACCGACGCCGCCTCGGCTTCCTGACGGCTGTCGTAGTCGGCGCGCGCCTTCGCGATCTCCTGCTGGTGGCCCTCGGTCCAGTCGACCAGGGACCGGATCGTCGTGTGCAGCGTCGCGCCCAGCTCCGTCAGCTCGTACTCCACCCGCGGCGGGACGACGGGGTAGACCGTGCGCCGCACCAGGCCGTCGCGCTCCAGCTGGCGCAGGGTCACCGTCAGCATGCGCTGGCTGATGCCTTCGATCAGCCGGCGCAGCTCGGAGAAGCGCAGGGTGCGGCGCTCCAGGTGGGCGATGGCCAGGAGCGACCACTTGTCCGCGACGCGGTCGAGGATCTGCCGCACCTCGCAACCCTCGCGCACGTCCCACTGGTTGATGTAGTAGTCCGGCTCCGCGCCGGTATCCGCGCAGTGACTCGGTGACTTCGAAGTGCCTTCTTCCATACCTCCCCACGGTGCCGCAAGCTTCATGTGGTTACAAGAGAGAACCGACCGGCAATTCGGTAACTCGTCGCTCTTGCGCGCTGCTTGAGGCTCTTGCACGCGAATCCCGTTTTCTTCGACCGCTGTTGGCGGCTGTTCGCCATGCCCGTTTCGTCCGCTCACAAGGAGAAGTCCCGTGTCCTCATCACCGTCCCTTTCGAGATCGAGCAGTGACCGCATGACCGGGCGCGCCTGGGGTGTGCTGCTCGTCCTGTGCGGCGCGATCTTCCTCGAAGGCATCGATGTGGCCATGCTGAATGTGGCCCTGCCCGCGATCCGCGAGGATCTGAACCTGTCCACCGGCACGCTCCAGTGGGTGATGAGCGCGTACGTCCTCGGCTACGGCGGTTTCATGCTGCTGGGCGGACGGGCGGCCGACCTGTTCGGCCGGCGCCGGATGTTCGTCCTCTGGCTCGTGGTGTTCCTGCTCTTCTCCGGGCTGGGCGGCCTGGCCACCGAGGGCTGGATGCTGATCGTCGCCCGCTTCGTGACCGGGGTCGCCGCCGCCTTCATGACACCGGCCGGGCTGTCGATCATCACCACCGGCTTTCCGGAGGGACCGCAGCGCAACAAGGCCCTGCTCGTCTACGCGGGCACCGCGGCGGGCGGCTTCTCCATCGGCCTGGTCGTCGGCGGGCTGCTCTCCGCCATCGACTGGCGCTGGGTGTTCTTCGCCCCGGTCATCCTCTCGTTCGGCATCCTGCTCGCCGCACTCACGCTGATCCCCGCCTCACCCCGCCCGGACCGCACCGGGCAGGGCGTCGACCTGGCCGGAGCGGTCACCGTCACCGCCGGGATCCTGCTGCTCGTCCTCGGCGTCGAGCGGGCCACGCACGTCCCGGCCGTCTGGACCGTCGGCACGATCGGTGCGGCCCTGCTCCTCTTCCTCGCGTTCGTCCTCATCGAGCGCGCCTCGTCATCGCCGCTGGTGCGTCCGGGCATCTTCCGCAGCGGATCGCTGGTCCGCGCCAACGTGTCGGGGCTGCTGTTCGCCGCGGGGTTCTTCGGCTTCCAGTTCATCGCCGTGCTCTACCTCCAGGAACTGCGCGGCTGGTCGTCCCTGCAGACCAGCCTCGCGCTGATCGTCATCGGCGTGGACGCGGTGCTCTCGCCGCTCCTCACCCCGAGGCTGGTGGCCCGGTTCGGCAACGCCCGGGTCATCGTCGTCGGGCTGCTCCTCGCGTCGCTCTCGTACGCCCTGTTCCTGCCGCTCGCCGCGGACTGGACGTACGCGGCGATGTTCCCGGGCCTACTTCTTCTGGGTGTGGCCTTCTCCCTCGTCTACGGGCCGCTCACCATCGTGGCCACCGACGGCGTCGCCGAGGAGGAGCAAGGCGTGGCGGGCGGACTGCTGTACACGGCCTTCCAGTTCGGGGCGGCGCTGGGGCTGTCCGCCGTGGCCGCCGTCACCGTCACCGCCACGGACGGGACGTCACCGGCCGCCGTCCTCGACGGGTACCGGGCGGCCCTCGTCGTCCCGCTGACCGCCGCCCTGATCGCCGCCGCCGTCAGCGCGTCCGGTCTCCGCACCCGGCGGGCGACGGTGACGGGCTCCCCCGTCGGCGGCTCCGGAACCGCGCCGGGCGGGAGCGGCGCACCGGGTGGGGTCGAGCAGCCCGCCGGGCTCGGATCCTGATCGCGCGCAAGCGGGGCTACTTGGGGGTACGACCGCCGGAGACACCCGGCGGGCCGTGCCCCCGCCGCCGTGCGTCGCGCCGGTCCGTATACCGGTCGACACCTCTGCGCCCGTACGGCAGAGTCCCGTCATGGACCCCCGCCACTGGCCTTTGTACGGGCTTCGCCTGCGCACCCCGCGCCTCGAACTGCGGCTGCCCGGCGTCGAACTCCTCGACGAGCTGGCCTCGGTGGCGGCCCGCGGGCTGCACGATCCGGACCGTATGCCGTTCAGCGTGGCGTGGACCGACGGGAAGCCCGAAGAGGTGGCGCGAGCCGTGTTCCAGCATCTGCTGGGGACCGTGGCCACCTGGTCCGAGCAGGACTGGACACTCAGCCTGGCCGTCCTCCACGAGGGGCAGGTCGTCGGGCGGCAGGACCTGATGGGACGGGACTTCGGGGTGCGGCGGCAGGCGGAGACCGGGTCGTGGCTCGGGCTCCCCCACCAGGGGCAGGGCCTCGGTACGGAGATGCGCGCCGCGGCCCTGCACCTCGCGTTCGCCGGGCTCGGCGCGCGGTACGCCGTGTCCGCCGCCATGACCGACAACCCCCGTTCGCTCGGGGTCTCGCGGCGGCTCGGGTACACGGACGACGGCCTGGAGACGGGTGTCGTGCGCGGCGCCCCCGTCACCCTTCAGCGGCTGCGCCTGGACCGGGCCCGGTGGGAGGCGTACCGGAGCATGGACGTGACCGTGGAGGGGCTCGGAGCCTGCCGGGCGCAGTTCGGGGTCCGCGGCGGGGAAGACGCGTCGGCGACCACTCTTCCCGTGAGGCAAGGGTAGGCTAACCTTCCTTCGGATCGCCCCAGCCGGAAGCCGGGCCCGTCCGCCCGCAGCTCCGGCCCGTCCCGGAGGAGCCCCCCGTTGACGTCGACGACTGCCGCCACCCCCGAAGTCGCCCCGTTCCGGCCCTTCGACCTGATCGTCCTGCGGACCAGGAGGCTGGGCCCGTCCATCCTCCGGGTCACGCTCGGCGGGCCGGAGGCCGACGGCTTGCGGGGCGGGGGCCGCGACCGGAGCCTGTCCGTCATCCTGCCCGCCGGTCCGGGCGGAGGCGAAGCCCTGGTCCCGGCGGGCGGGGGCAGCACCGGCCCGGCGCGACCCGGGGACGAACGGGCCGCGAGGCGTTCGTATGCCGTACGGGCCGAGCGGCTGCGGGCCGACGGCTCCACCGAGGTCGACCTCGACTTCGTCCTGCACGGCGACGGCGGCCCCGCCGCCCGCTGGGCACGGGCGGCCGCCCCAGGTGACCGGCTCAGGGTGCTGGGCCCCGGCGCGACGGACCACACCGCCGTACGTTTTCGGCCGCCGGCCGATACCGACTGGGTGCTGATCCGGGCCGACGAGACCGCCCTGCCCGCCGCGGCCGCCATCCTGGAGTGGCTGCCCGCGGGACTGCCGGCCCGGGTCTGGCTGGAGGTCCCGTTCACCGAGGACCGGCAGGCACTGAACACCGCGGCGAAGGCGAGGATCAGCTGGCTCGTCCGGAGCGAGAGGGCAGCCTGCGGCGTCGAGGCCGTGCGCGCCGCCGAGTTGCCCGGGGGCACACCGTACGCGTGGATCGCGGGCGAGGCGTCCGGGGTGCGGGCGCTGCACCACCACCTCGTCCGGGAACGCGGCTTCGCGCCCGAGCGGGTGACGTCCGCCGCGTACTGGCGGCGCGGCCTCAGCGAGGAGCAGGCGCGGAGAGCGGACCGCCGCACAGCGGAGCGGCCCAAAACGGAGCGGGCCGAGCAAGTGGCGCGATAGGGGCGGGAAACCGGACAACCGGCACACCCGCGGGGGGCGAGGGGAAAAGCCGATTCCGAGTTAGGTTAGGCTCGCCTTACTTCGAGATCGCGCCCTCGCACCCTCTTCCTGCCCGGAGGGCCGCGATGAAGTTCCCCTCACCCGGGAGGACCCCGTCATGCGTTCGCACCTGCTCAACAACACGACTGCGGAGCACTATCGGAGCACCGTCTCCGCAGGCGTGGAACGGGTCGCGGCCACCCTCGCCGCCACCGAGCGACCCTTCAGCGGGGTCGGTGTCGACGAGCTCTCCCCCGTCGTCGACGCGATCGACCTCGACCGGCCGCTGGGCGACGCCGCCGCCGCCCTCGACGAGCTCGGCGAGGTCTACCTCCGCGACGCCGTCTACTTCCACCACCCCCGCTACCTGGGCCACCTCAACTGCCCGGTGGTCATCCCCGCCGTGCTCGGCGAGGCCGTGCTCTCCGCCATCAACTCCTCCCTGGACACCTGGGACCAGAGCGCGGGCGGCACCCTCATCGAGCGGCGGCTGATCGACTGGACCACCGAGCGGATCGGGCTGGGCCCGGCCGCCGACGGGATCTTCACCAGTGGCGGTACGCAGTCCAACCTCCAGGCCCTGCTGCTGGCCCGGGAGGAGGCGAAGATCCGGCCGGAGCACTTCACCCGGCTGCGGATCTTCACCTCCGAATGCAGTCACTTCAGCGTGCAGAAGTCCGCCAAACTGCTCGGCCTCGGCCCGGACGCCGTCGTCTCCGTGCCCGTGGACCGCGACAAGCGGATGCAGACCGTGGCGCTCGCCCGTGCCCTGGAACAGTGCGTCGCCGAAGGGGCCGTCCCCATGGCCGTCGTCGCCACCGCCGGCACCACGGATTTCGGCTCCATCGACCCGCTGCCCGAGATCGCCGCCCTCTGCGAGCAGTTCGCCACCTGGATGCACGTCGACGCCGCCTACGGCTGCGGGCTGCTCGCCTCCCGCGCGCGGCGCGGGCTGCTCGAAGGCATCGCCCACGCCGACTCGGTGACCGTGGACTACCACAAGTCCTTCTTCCAGCCCGTGAGTTCGTCGGCCGTGCTGGTCCGCGACCGGGCGACCCTGCGCCACGCCACGTACCACGCGGAGTATCTGAACCCGCGCCGGATGGCCGAGGAGCGGATACCCAACCAGGTCGACAAGTCCCTCCAGACGACCCGCCGGTTCGACGCGCTCAAGCTGTGGATGACGCTGCGCGTCATGGGCGCCGACGGCATCGGCGAGCTGTTCGACGAAGTCTGCGACCTGGCCGCCGAGGGCTGGCAGTTGCTCGCCGCCGACCCGCGCTTCGACGTGGTCGTCGAGCCGCGGCTCTCCACGCTCGTCTTCCGCTACATCCCGTCCGGCGTCACCTCCCCCGACGAGATCGACCGAGCCAACCTCCATGCCCGCAAGGCGTTGTTCGCCTCCGGCGAGGCGATCGTCGCGGGCACCAAGGTCGGCGACCGCCAGTACCTGAAGTTCACCCTGCTCAACCCCGAAACGACCGTGCACGACATCGCCACGGTCCTCGATCTGATCTCCGGCCACGCCGAGAAGTACCTGGGAGACTCCCTTGACCGCGCTTCCTGAACCCCACGACTTCATCGGGATCGGGCTCGGCCCGTTCAACCTCGGCCTCGCCTGCCTGACCGAGCCGATCGACGAGCTGAACGGCGTCTTCCTGGAGTCCAAGCCGGACTTCGAGTGGCACGCCGGGATGTTCCTCGAAGGGGCCCATCTCCAGACGCCGTTCATGTCGGACCTGGTCACCATGGCCGACCCGACCTCGCCGTACTCGTTCCTCAACTACCTCAAAGAACGCGGCCGGCTCTACTCGTTCTACATCCGGGAGAACTTCTACCCGCTGCGGACCGAGTACAACGACTACTGCCGCTGGGCCGCCGGGAAGCTGAGCAGCATCCGGTTCAACGAGACCGTGGAGACGGTGAGTTACGACGAGGGCTCCGAGCTCTACACCGTGCGCACCGCCGCCGGTGAGCTGTTCCGCTCCCGGCATCTCGTCCTCGGCACCGGCACACCGCCGCACATCCCGGACGCCTGCCAGGGGCTCGGTGGAGACTTCCTGCACAACTCCCGTTATCTGGACGGCAAAGCCGGACTCCAGAAGAAGAAGTCGATCACCCTGGTCGGCAGCGGGCAGAGTGCGGCGGAGATCTACTACGACCTGCTCTCCGAGATCGACACCTACGGCTACCGGCTCAACTGGGTCACCCGCTCCCCGCGGTTCTTCCCGCTGGAGTACACCAAGCTGACGCTGGAGATGACCTCCCCGGAGTACATCGACTACTTCCACGCGCTGCCCGAGGAGACCCGTTACCGGCTGGAGACCGGACAGAAGGGGCTCTTCAAGGGCATCGACGGGGAGCTGATCGACGCCATCTTCGACCTGCTCTACCAGAAGAACCTGTCCGGCCCCGCGCCCACCCGGCTGCTCACCAACTCCGCCCTCGTCAGCGCGCGTTACGACGAGGAGGGCGGCGCGTACAGCCTGGGACTGCGCCAGGAGGAGCAGGGCAAGGACTACTCCCTGACCACCGAGGGCCTGATCCTCGCCACCGGCTACCGGTACGAGGCGCCCGCCTTCCTCGCACCCGTGGCCGGGCGGCTGCGCCACGACAGCCGGGGCCGCTTCGACGTGGCCCGCAACTACAGCATCGACACCACCGGGCGCGGGGTCTTCCTCCAGAACGCCTCGGTGCACACCCACTCGATCACCTCGCCCGACCTCGGCATGGGCGCCTACCGCAACGCGTACATCATCGGCGAGCTGCTCGGCCGTGAGGTCTACCCGGTCGAGAAGTCCATCGCCTTCCAGGAGTTCGCCGTATGAGCCACCCCGACAAACACCGCCCCGGCACCCTCGGCACGTTCGCCGTCCGTCCGCTGGACCCCGCCGCCGACGCCGAGCTGGTGCACGGCTGGGTGACCCACCCCAAGGCCGCGTTCTGGCTGATGGGCGACGCCGAACTCGCCGACGTGGAGCGGGAGTACCGTTCCATCGCCGCCCACCCGCACCACGACGCCTTCATCGGGCTGCACGACGGCGGACCCGCCTTCCTGATCGAGCGGTACGACCCCACCGAGGTCGAGCTCAAGGGCCTGTACGAGGCGGAGCCCGGCGATGTCGGGATGCACTTCCTGGTCGCCCCCACCGACACCCCGGTGCACGGCTTCACCCGGGCCGTGATCACCGCCGTGATGGATTTCCTCTTCGCCGACCCGTCGGTACGCCGGGTGGTCGTCGAGCCCGACGTGACCAACAGCGCCGTGCAGGCCCTCAACAAGGCCGTCGGATTCGAGGTGCTCCGCGAGATCGCCAAACCGGAGAAGGACGCTCTGCTCAGCGCCTGCACCCGTGAGCAGTTCGAAGCAGCAACCGGAGGTTACGACCGATGACGACCGCCCTCACCGACAGCGTCGCCCACCTCTCCCCGGAGCGCTGGGCCACCGCAAACCGACTGCTGGTCCGCAAAGCACTGGCGGAATTCAGCCACGAGCGGCTGCTGGCCCCCACGCCCATCGGCGACGACCGCTACACCGTCCGTAGCGACGACGCCTCCACCGAGTACCGTTTCACCGCACGCGTCTTCGCCCTGGACCACTGGCAGGTCGAGGCGGAGAGCATCACGCGCCACCGGCACGGGTCCGAACTCCCACTGGATATGCTGGAGTTCTTCATCGAGCTGCGGCACACCCTCGGGATCTCGGAGGAGGTCCTGCCGGTCTACCTGGAGGAGGTCTCCTCCACCCTGGCCGGAACCGCCTACAAACTCACCAAGGAACCGGCCACCTCGGGCCAACTCGTCGCCGCAGGCTTCCAGGCCGTCGAGACCGGGATGACCGAGGGCCACCCGTGTTTCGTCGCCAACAACGGGCGGCTCGGCTTCGGCGTCGACGAGTACCGGGCGTACGCCCCCGAGGCGGCGTCCCCGATCCGGCTGGTGTGGCTGGCCGCCCGCCGGGAGCGGGCCACCTTCACCGCGGGCGCCGGGCTGGACTACGACGCGCTGATGAAGGACGAGCTGAGCGAGGCGACCCGGGAGCGGTTCGACGGCGCGCTGCGCGGGCTCGGCCTCGACCCGGCCGACTACTTCCTGCTGCCCGTCCACCCCTGGCAGTGGTGGAACAAGCTGGCGGTCACCTTCGCCGGAGAGCTGGCCGAGCGGCATCTGGTGGTGCTCGGCGAAGGCGAGGACGGCTATCTCGCCCAGCAGTCGATCCGGACCTTCTTCAACACCGACCACCCCGAGAAGCACTACGTCAAGACGGCGCTGTCCGTCCTCAACATGGGCTTCATGCGGGGGCTTTCGGCCGCGTACATGGAAGCCACTCCCGCGATCAACGACTGGCTGGCCGGCCTCATCGAGCGCGACGACCTGCTGCGCGGGGCCCGGTTCTCGATCATCCGGGAGCGGGCCGCGATCGGCTACCACCACCGGTCCTACGAGGCGGCCACCGCCAAGGGCTCTCCGTACCGGAAAATGCTCGCCGCCCTGTGGCGCGAGAGCCCGGTGCCGGGGCTCCAGCCGGGCGAGCGGGTCGCGACGATGGCCTCGCTGCTCCACACCGACCACGAGGGCGGTTCGGTGGCCGGGGTGCTGATCGCCGAGTCGGGCCTGGACCCGCGGGTGTGGCTGCGGCACTACCTGGACGCCTATCTGGTGCCGGTGCTGCACAGCTTCTACGCCTACGACCTGGTCTACATGCCGCACGGCGAGAACGTGATCCTGGTCGTGGAGGACGGGGTCGTCACCCGCACGATCTTCAAGGACATCGCCGAGGAGATCGCGGTGATGGACCCGGACGCGGTGCTGCCGCCGCAGGTCGAGCGGATCCGGGCCGAGGTCCCCGAGGACATGAAGCTGCTGTCGGTCTTCACCGACGTCTTCGACTGCTTCTTCCGCTTCCTGGGCGCGGGCCTGGCCACCGAGGGCATCCTCGACGAGGAGACCTTCTGGCGGACGGTCGCCGCCTGTGTGCGCGACTACCAGGAGTCGGTGCCGTATCTCGCGGGGAAGTTCGAGCAGTACGACCTGTTCGAGGCGGAGTTCGCGCTGTCCTGCCTCAACCGCCTCCAGCTGCGCGACAACCAGCAGATGGTCGACCTCAACGACCCGGCGGGCGCGTTGCAGTTGGTGGGCCGGCTGAAGAACCCGATCGCCGGGTTCTGAGCCCGGCCGCCGCAGCGCGCGGCGGCCCCTGAACGGTGAGCGCCCGAGGACGGTCCCTCGGGCGCTCACCCCTTCCCCGAGGGCGGTCGGCTGGCAGAATCGGGGCCATGGCAGAAATCATCCAGCGGGACGGAACGTGGACGTTCGACGGGGACACCGTGCGCATCGTGCCGGGGGGAAAGGCGCACCCGGTCCGGCAGGAGCTGGGTGAGATCGCCGTCCCGCTGGAGGCGGTGGCGGGCGTCTCGTTCGAGCCGGACCGCAAGGGCGGACGGCTGCGGCTACGGCTGCGCGGGGGCGCCTGCCCGGTGCTGCGGGCCGCCGACGGCCGGCTCCGGGACGGCGCGGACCCCTATGTGCTGACCGTGGAGAAGGACCGCACGGGGGTCGCGGAGTACTTCGTCGACGAGGTCCGCAACGCGCTCCTGATCGAGCAGGTGCCGGACGGCCCGGTGGACCGCTTCCTGCTGCCCGGCCCCACCCTTCCGGTCTCGGGCGGGGGCGGCGACGGCACGGCGTCCTTCGACGGCGAGAGCGTCCGGCTGACCTGGAACTGGAAGGCCGAGGAGTCCAAGACGGCCGGGGGCGCGTCCATCTTCCCGCTGTCGCGGATCGCGGGCGTGCGGTGGCTGCCCTCGATCGGTCTGGAGAACGGCTATCTGCGCTTCGAGCCGGTCGAGGGGCCCGTCTCCGCTCCGCCGAAGTACGACCCGTACGCCCTGGACCTGTGGGGGATGTCCAAGAAGGAGCACACCGCGGTCCTGGTCGCCGCGGCGGTGCTGATGCGGCTGCCCGGGGCCCGGGCGGCTCCGGACGGACCGGAGGCTCCCTCGTCCCTGACCAAGGCGGCCGAGCCCGCCGCCGTGCCGGCCACCCCGCCCGCGGGCGATCACGACGCTCTGCTGCGCCGGCTGCGGGAGCTGGGCGAGCTGCACCGGGCCGGAGTCCTCACCGACGAGGAGTTCAGCACCGCGAAGCAGGCCGTTCTGCGCAGCATGTGAGGCGATCGGGCGACCTTTCCGGCACCCCCTGCCCGATATCGGGCAGATTTCTTGCATAAGCGCGCCCCGGCACGCAGTATCGACGGGTGCTTGAACGCCGCTCGTCGCACGACGACCTCATCGATCACCTCGTACGCTCCACCGCGCTCCAGCGCGGCGAGGCGGCCCGGGTGATCCTCGACGTGCTGGCGTACTTCGACGAGAGCACCGACGACTTCGTCCGGCGCCGCCACCGCGAACTGCAGTCCGGCGGCCTGGTCAACACGGAGATCTTCGAGCGGATCGCGGCCGAGCTGCCGCACCGCGCCGTGGCGCCGCCGGAGCTCTCGCTCCGCCAGCTGCGCCGCATCGTCTACGGCTGAGCGAGCCGGGCGCCCGTGCGCGGGGCGCCGCAAAGCATGTGTGTACGTGTACGTCGATGGAGGGGCAGAGAATCCATGTGCGGGATCGTCGGATACATCGGGAAGCGTGACGTCGCTCCGCTGCTGCTGGAAGGCCTGCAGCGGCTGGAGTACCGGGGGTACGACTCCGCGGGCATCGTCATCACCGGCAAGGCCGCGGCGGGAAAGCCGGGCGTTCTGAAGATGGTCAAGGCCAAGGGCCGGGTCCGTGAGCTGGAGGCCAAGGTCCCCAAGCGGTTCGCCGGCACCACCGGCATCGCCCACACCCGCTGGGCCACCCACGGCGCCCCGAGCGACGAGAACGCCCACCCGCACCTGGACGCGGAGAACAAGGTCGCCGTCGTCCACAACGGGATCATCGACAACGCCTCCGAGCTGCGGGCCAAGCTCACCGCCGACGGCATCGTCTTCCTCTCGGAGACCGACACCGAGGTGCTGGTCCACCTGATCGCCCGGGCCCAGGCGGACACCCTGGAGGAGAAGGTCCGCGAGGCGCTGCGCCACGTGGAGGGCACCTACGGCATCGCCGTGCTGCACGCCGACTTCAACGACCGCATCGTGGTCGCCCGCAACGGCTCCCCGGTCGTCCTCGGCATCGGCGAGAAGGAGATGTTCGTCGCCTCCGACGTCGCCGCCCTGGTCGCCCACACCCGCCAGGTCGTCACGCTGGACGACGGCGAGATGGCCACCCTGAAGGCCGACGACTTCCGTACGTACACCACGGAGGGCTCGACCACGACGGCCACGCCGACCACCGTCGAGTGGGAGGCCGAGTCGTACGACATGGGCGGCCACGACACGTACATGCACAAGGAGATCTCCGAGCAGGCCGACGCCGTGGACCGCGTCCTGCGCGGCCGGATCGACGACCGGTTCTCCACCGTGCACCTGGGCGGCCTCAACCTGGACGCCCGCGAGGCACGCGGGGTGCGCCGGATCAAGATCCTCGGCTGCGGCACGTCGTACCACGCGGGCCAGATCGGCGCCCAGCTCATCGAGGAGCTGGCGCGTATCCCCGCCGACGCCGAGCCGGCCTCCGAGTTCCGCTACCGCAACCCGGTCGTCGACCCCGACACCCTGTACGTCGCGGTCTCCCAGTCGGGCGAGACGTACGACGTGCTGGCCGCCGTCCAGGAGCTGAAGCGCAAGGGCGCCCGGGTCCTCGGCGTGGTCAACGTGGTCGGCTCCGCGATCGCCCGGGAGGCCGACGGCGGTACGTACGTCCACGCGGGCCCGGAGGTCTGCGTGGTCTCCACCAAGTGCTTCACCAACACCGTGGTCGCCTTCGCGCTGCTCGCGCTGCACCTGGGCCGGATCCGTGACCTGTCGGTCGCGGACGGCAAGCGGATCATCGACGGGCTGCGCCGGCTGCCCGACCAGATCAGCGAGATCCTCGCGAACGAGGACGAGATCAAGCGGCTCGCGGCGGAGTACGCGGACGCCAAGTCGATGATGTTCATCGGCCGGGTGCGCGGCTATCCGGTGGCCCGCGAGGCGTCGCTGAAGCTGAAGGAGGTCTCGTACATCCACGCCGAGGCCTACCCGGCCTCCGAGCTGAAGCACGGCCCCCTCGCGCTGATCGAGCCCGCGATGCCCACCGTGGCGATCGTGCCGGACGACGACCTGCTGGAGAAGAACCGCGCCGCGATGGAGGAGATCAAGGCCCGCAGCGGCCGGATCCTCGCCGTGGCCCACCAGGTGCAGGAGAAGGCCGACCACACCATCGTCGTGCCGAAGAACGAGAACGAGCTGGACCCGATCCTCATGGGCATCCCGCTCCAGCTGTTCGCGTACCACACGGCCCTCGCGATGGGCCGGGACATCGACAAGCCGCGCAACCTGGCGAAGTCCGTGACGGTCGAGTAGACGGCCGGACACCGACCTGGGCCCCGTACCGTCAGGGAGACGGTACGGGGCCCAACGCGTGCTGCCGCAGGGGCTTCTGGCGGCCCCTCAGGTCATGGGGGCGCTTCGGGTGCCGCTCAGGGGATGACGATGACGGGGCGTTGCGCGCGGCGGGCGAGCCGGCCGGCCACAGACCCGAAGATCCGGCCGACGATGCCGTGCGTGGAGCCCACGACGATGGCGTCGGCGGCGTACTCCCGGCCGACCTCCTCCAGCTCGTGGCAGATGTCGCCGCCGCGCTCGACGAGCACCCAGGGAACCTCGGAGAGGTAGTCCGCGCAGGCCAGCTCCAGGCCGAGGACCTCGGTGCGGTGGTCGGGGACGTCGACGAAGACGGGGGGCTCGCAGCCCGCCCAGACGGTGGTCGGCAGCCGGTTGGCGACATGGACGATGATCAGGCCGGAGCCCGAGCGGCCGGCCATGCCGATGGCGTAGGCGAGGGCCCGCTCACTGGACGTGGAGCCGTCGAAACCGACCACGACTCCGTGCCGGAAGGCGGGATCGCACGCATGGCGTGCTTCTTCGACCGTCCGCGGCTCCGACCCGGGGTCGGCTACCGGCTTGCGGTCTTTGGGTTCAGGGATTTCGTGACCGGCCATCGGTGTCTCGGCGAAGAGAGTCCTCGTGAGGAGGGAACGGTTTCGAGAGGTGCATCAGCTGGTGGTGAAGCTCTGTCCGGGAATCATCTTCCCAACCCCATACCCCCAAGGGTACGGCGTCACTCCTCCACCGCCCAGACCCCCGCAAAAGCGTGCGTGACGCTGGAGGGAGCATGCCCGAGCCTGTCCGGGATGGCAATGCCGGTTGTGTCGTACACGGGCCTCGGAGGAGGCGAACACCAGCGGGCGTCCTGTTTTTCGCGACCGCCCGCGGCAGCCCGCCGCGGGTGGTGGCGAGGCCCGCACCCGGTCCCTGTTGGCCACACCGCCGCCAGGCCGTCACCCCGACGAGTGACCCGTCACCGAACCCCTCGCGGCCACCGTTCGAACCGGGTCCGGCGAGGGTGCCCGGGCCGGCGGGCGCCGGGGCCCGCCGGGCCGCCCCCGGCCGCCGGCCGGCACCCGCGGTTCTCGTGCCCCACGGCACATCGGTCGGTAACGCGGCCCTGCGGGAACTCGGCCCCGGCCGCGCGGCAACGGGCCGCCGCATCCGCCCGCGGCGGTCCGAACACGCCATGACGCACGGCCGCGAGGGAGCGCACCGGCGCGGCCGTCACACGGCGGTTGTGCGCCCGGCGTGACCGGATACAGCACACACAACCGATGTTTTTCGGCCAACTTCGGCCGAGTGCCGAACCCTTGGCCGGATGGCCGGACAACCCACCGCCCACCAGGCAGGAACGGACCGCGCGGTACGCTTTCACCCAACGCGGACGGGCCACGTTGTCGAAGGGCACTTCCCTGTGCGCTTCGCAGGTGAAACGCTTCGTGATCGAACGCTTCACGCCACGTTTCCTTATCGACATTGAGCTGGTGGGGGAAGGTGTCACGGCGGGACCACGCGACGCAGTAGATTCGATCTTGGAAATCGGAGACTGGGGACACGTGCGACACCGAGGGGAAACGTGCAGGAGCGACAGGCCCGTAAGGACCAGGGAGACGCGAACACCGAGGGGGGCTTAGCGTCATGAGCCAGGACTCCGCCGCCGCGACCGAGGCCGCACGCAAGCTGACCGGGCGGCGACGCCGGGAAGTCGTTGCCGTGCTGCTCTTCAGCGGCGGCCCTATCTTCGAGAGCTCCATCCCGCTCTCCGTTTTCGGGATCGACCGGCAGGACGCGGGAGTTCCCCGCTACCGCCTGCTGGTCTGCGGCGGCGAGGAAGGGCCGCTGCGCACCACCGGTGGGCTCGAACTCACCGCGCCGTACGGCCTGGAGGCGATCAGCAGGGCCGGCACCGTGGTGGTGCCCGCCTGGCGGTCGATCACCTCGCCGCCGCCCGCCGAAGCACTGGACGCGCTGCGGCGCGCCCACGAGGAGGGCGCCCGCATCGTCGGTCTGTGCACGGGAGCCTTCGTGCTCGCGGCCGCCGGCCTGCTGGACGGCCGGCCGGCCACCACGCACTGGATGTACGCGCCGACGCTGGCCAAGCGCTATCCGTCGGTGCACGTCGATCCGCGCGAGCTGTTCGTGGACGACGGCGATGTGCTCACCTCCGCCGGCACGGCCGCCGGGATCGACCTCTGCCTCCATATAGTCCGCACCGACCACGGCACGGAGGCCGCCGGGGCACTCGCCCGCCGGCTGGTCGTGCCGCCGCGGCGCAGTGGCGGGCAGGAGCGCTACCTGGACAGGTCTTTACCGGAGGAGATCGGGTCCGACCCGCTCGCCGAGGTCGTGGCCTGGGCCCTGGAGCATCTGCACGAGCAGTTCGACGTGGAGACGCTCGCGGCGCGCGCCTACATGAGCAGGCGGACCTTCGACCGCAGGTTCCGTTCGCTCACCGGAAGCGCACCGCTGCAGTGGCTGATCACCCAGCGGGTGCTGCAGGCGCAGCGGCTGCTGGAGACCTCCGATTACTCGGTCGACGAGGTCGCCGGCCGCTGCGGCTTCCGCTCCCCGGTCGCGCTGCGCGGGCACTTCCGCCGCCAGCTCGGCTCCTCCCCCGCCGCGTACCGGGCCGCCTATCGGGCCCGTCGTCCGCAGGGGGTGGCGGAGAGCGCCGCGACGGTGGTCGAGACGATGGTGCCCAGCCAGGGGCCACCGTCCGGACGCCGGGGCTCGCCCCTGTCCGCCGCGCCGGTCGCCGTGGCGGCTTCGATGGGGCCCGGGGATCACTCCCTGCCCGGTCCTGACGCGTTCGTTCCCGGACGCCCGGCTCTGCCTGGACAGCGGAGTGCCCCGTAGGGTGGGGCGCATGAACGACCGCATGGTGTGGATCGACTGCGAGATGACCGGGCTCTCGTTGACGGACGACGCACTCATCGAGGTGGCCGCCCTGGTCACCGACTCGGAGCTGAACGTGCTCGGCGAAGGGGTGGACATCGTGATCCGCCCGCCGGACGCGGCCCTGGAGACCATGCCCGAGGTGGTGCGGCAGATGCACACCGCCTCGGGCCTCCTCGACGAGCTGGCCGGGGGCACCACCCTGGCGGACGCCGAGGAGCAGGTCCTGGCCTACGTCCGTGAGCATGTGAAGGAGCCCGGCAAGGCCCCGCTCTGCGGAAACTCGGTCTCCACCGACCGCGGCTTCCTGGCGCGGGACATGCGGGATCTGGAGGGCTACCTCCACTACCGGATCGTGGACGTGTCCTCGGTCAAGGAGCTGGCCCGGCGCTGGTACCCCCGGGCGTACTTCAACAGCCCGGACAAGAACGGCAACCACCGGGCGCTGGCGGACATCCGTGACTCCATCACGGAGCTCCGCTACTACCGGGAGGCGGTCTTCGTGCCGCAGCCCGGCCCGGACTCCGAGCGCGCCAAGGAGATCGCGGCGCGCCTGTCGGCCCCGGCCGCACCGTAGGAACCCGCTGGTCACGGGCGTGAAAGCGCCCGTGCACCGGCCCCGGGAAACGGGGGCGCGAGCACCCTCCCGGACCCTGTACACTTTTTCTCGGCCGGTCGGAAACGACCGGGCGACATGGTGGGTATAGCTCAGCTGGCAGAGCACCTGGTTGTGGTCCAGGATGTCGCGGGTTCAAGTCCCGTTACTCACCCTGAAGGAAGGGCCCCGGTCTTCGGACCGGGGCCCTTCCGCTTTCGGTGCTCTTGCAGTCGACGGGCTTCGCGGTGACCGTGACCTGCGCCACCGCCGATGCGGCGCCGTCGCCGCCCCCGCACCGGTCACGACGAGTCGCGGACCACCAGTTCCGTGGGCAGCACCACCGAGGGGCGTTCGCCGCCCGGGGCCCGGCCCGCGATCTCGTCCAGGAGGAGCTGGGTCATGCGGCGGCCCATCTCCTCTATCGGCTGGCGGACGCTGGTGAGGGCCGGGTGCATGTGGCGGGCGACCACCGAGTCGTCGAAGCCGATCAGGGCGACGTCCTCGGGGACGCGGCGGTCCGCCTCGCGCAGGACCTGGCGGGCGCCCGCGGCCATCACGTCGGAGGCGACGAAGACCGCGTCGAGGCCGGGGCGGCGGGCGAGCAGGTCGCGCATGGCCTCGGCGCCGCCTTCCTCGGTGAAGTCGGCGGGGGCGATGAGGCGCTCGTCGGGGGCCAGGCCGGCGGCGGAGAGGGCCGCGCGGTAGCCGTCCAGGCGGCGCTGGGCGCCGTAGACCTCCAGACGGCCGGTGATCGTGGCGACCTGGCGGCGGCCCCGGGAGACCAGGTGCTCGACGGCGGCCCGGGCGCCCTCGAAGTTGTCGGAGTCGACCGAGGGCAGCGTCTCGGCCGCGTGCCGGGCGCCGCTGATCACGCAGGGCATGCCCAGCTGTTCCAGCAGCTCCGGCAGCGGGTCGTCCGCGTGTACGGCGACCAGGAGGACCCCGTCGACGCGGTGGGCGGTGAGGTACTGGGCGAGGCGGCGGCGCTCGCGATCATTGCCGACGAGGGTGAGGAGCAGCTGCATCTCGGTGTCCGCCAGGGCCGCGCCGACTCCGCGCACTATGGCGGAGAAGTACGGCTCGGCGAAGAAGCGGGTCTCGGGCTCGGGCACCACCAGCGCGATGGCGTCGGTGCGGTTGCCGGCGAGGGCACGGGCCGCGCGGTTGGGGACGTAGCCCAGCTCGGCGACGGCCGCCTCGACCGCCTCGCGGGTCGCTTCGCTGACCCGGGGCGAGCCGTTGATGACCCGCGAGGCGGTGCCCCGGCCGACCCCGGCCCTGGCCGCCACCTCTTCGAGCGTGGGCCGCCCGCCGCTCCGTACTCGCGCTGCCGCCATGGCTGCCTCCCCGTTCCCGGTCAATTTCTCACAGCCGTAACGTCAATCCAAGTCCTGGAACGATCACCCCGGCGGGGGTACGGACAGTGTAATGGGAGCGCTCCCAGGACATGCGGACGCGGTGGTCCCGGTCGGGGCGCCCGGGACCACCGCTGTTCGTGGATCAGGCGGCCGGGCCGGTCGCCGGGGGCAGCGCGTGGCGGGCGATCACGTCGCCGTACCAGTGGGCGCTGGACTTCGGCGTACGGCGCTGGGTGGCGTAGTCGACGTACACCGCGCCGAAACGCTTCGCGTAGCCGTATCCCCACTCGAAGTTGTCCATCAGCGACCAGAGGAAGTAGCCCCGCACATCCGCCCCGTCGGCCGCCGCCCGGCGTACCGCCTCCAGGTGGCCGCGCAGATAGGCGATCCGCTCGGGGTCGTGGACCCGGCCGTCCGCGTCCGGGGCGTCGTCGAAGGCGGCCCCGTTCTCGGTGACCATCAGCGGCAGGTCCGGGTGCTCGCGCGAGACGTCCATGAGGAGGGCGTGCAGGCCGTTCGGGTCGACCGACCAGTTCATGGCGGTGCGCGGCTTGCCCTCGGCCAGGTGGAAGGCCACATGCTCGGAGCCGGGCCACGGGGAGTGGTCGCTGCTGCCGTGGCCGTCGTCGCGGGTGTCCCCGGAGCCGGAGGCGGGCGTGCTGACGATGGTGGGCGTGTAGTAGTTGACGCCGAGGACGCCGATCGGCCGGGCGATCGCGGCCAGGTCGCCCTCGTGGATCAACTCGGGCCAGTTGACGATGCGTTCGGTGTCGGTCAGGAGGTCTTCCGGGTACGCGCCCTTCAGCATCGGGCCCGTGAAGACCCGGTTGCCCACCGCGTCGATCCGGCGCGCCGCGTCCGCGTCCGCCGCGCTGCCGGCCAGCGGGCGCACCTGGTGGAGGTTGAGGGTGACCGAGGTCTGCGCGGCAGCGGGGAGGTTCGCGCGCAGCGCCTCGGTCGCCCGGCCGTGGGCGAGGTTGAGGTGGTGGGCGGCCCGCAGCGCGGCGGCCGGTTCGGTGCGGCCGGGGGCGTGGACCCCGGATCCGTAACCGAGGAAGGCCGAGCACCAGGGCTCGTTCAGTGTGGTCCACATCGCGACCCGGTCGCCCAGCGCGCGGGCCATGATGGCCGCGTAGTCGGCGAACCGTTCGGCGGTCGCGCGCTCGGGCCAGCCGCCCGCGTCCTCCAACTCCTGCGGCAGGTCCCAGTGGTAGAGCGTGGCGACGGGCGTGATGCCGGCGGTGAGCAGTTCGTCGACGAGCGATCGGTAGAAGTCCAGGCCGCGTTCGACGGCGGGGCCCCGGCCGGTGGGCTGGACGCGGGACCAGGAGACGGAGAAGCGGTACGCCTGGAGCCCGAGGCGCTTCATCAGGGCGACGTCGTCGCGGTAGCGGTGGAAGTGGTCGGCGGCCACGTCCCCGGTGTCGCCGTTCAGGACCTTGCCGGGGGTGTGGCTGAAGGTGTCCCAGATGGACGGGGTGCGGCCCATGGCGGTGACCGCGCCTTCCACCTGGTACGCGGCGGTGGCCGCGCCCCACAGGAAGCCGGTCGGGAAGGGGGCGGTGGCGGCCGGGGCCTGCTGCGGGACCGTGTCGGGTCGGACGACTGTCATGCGGGAGCGCTCCCTGGAGGCAGTGAGGGGTGAGGAGTGGGACGAGGGGGGTGGGCCGTCAGCCCTTGACCGCGCCGGACATGATCCCGCCGACGATCTTCTTGCCGAAGAGGACGAACACGACCAGCAGCGGCAGCGTGCTGATCAGCGCGCCCGCCATGACGATGGACTGGTCGGGGGTGTACGAGGCGCTGAGCTGGCCGAGAGCCACCTGAAGGGTCGGGTTCTGCTGGTTGAGGGCCAGGTAGGGCCAGAAGAAGTCGTTCCACGCCTGGACGAAGGTCAGCATCCCGAGCACCATCATCGCGGGGCGCGCCACCGGCAGCACCACGCTCACCACGATGCGGAAGTTGTTCGCCCCGTCGATCTTGGCCGCCTCGATCAGCTCGTACGGCAGCGCCTCGATCAGGTACTGGCGCATGAAGAACACGCCGAACGCGCTCACCAGCGTCGGGAAGATCACCGATTCGAGCTGGCCGCCCCAGCCGAGTCCGGACATCATCATGAACAGCGGGACGACGCTCAGCTGCGGCGGGATGGTGAGCGTGGCGATGACGGCGGTCATCAGCCAGCCACGGCCCCGGAAGCGCATCTTGGCGAACGCGTATCCGGCGAGCGTGCAGAAGAAGAGCGTCGCGAGGGTGATCGAGGACGAGACGATGACGCTGTTGAGGATCGCCTTGCCGAGGTTGGCCTGCTCCCAGGCGGTCCGGATGTTCTCGATCAGCTTTCCGCCCGGGAGGAACGGCGGGGTGGAGGCGAGGACTTCGTCCTGGGTGCGGGAGGCCGCGACCAGGGTCCAGTAGAGCGGCAGCAGCGAGCCGAAGCCGACGACGGCGAGCGCGACGTACGCGAAGGGGCCGCCCTTCAGCTGCTGTCCGGCGCCCATCCGGAAGCGGCTGGGGCGGGACGGTCCACCGCTCTTCGGCGCCGGCGCGAGCTTCACGGGGGCGGGGGGCGTGGTGCTGGTGATGGTCATGGGGCGCTCCCGGTCAGACCGCGGACGTGCGGAAGAATCGGCCGGCGATCCAGTTGGCCGCGGCGATGATCAGCAGGAGCGCGAGCATGGCCCAGGCCACGGCTGCCGCCGGACCGAGATGTCCGAGGTTCCAGCCGTAGTTGTAGAGGTAGATGCTGAGCGTCTCGTACTGGTTCTCGTTGCCGCCGGTGGCGCCCAGTGCGCCGCCCTCCAGCAGCAGCGGCTCGCCGAACAGCTGCATGGAGCCGATGGTGGAGATGACGATGGTGAACAGGATCGTCGGCCGCAGCGAGGGGATGGTGACCTTGCGGAACTGCTGCCAGCGCGACGCGCCGTCCAACGAGGCCGCTTCGTAGAGGTCGTTGGGGACGGCCTGCATCGCGGCGAGGTAGATCAGCGCGTTGTAGCCGGTCCAGCGCCAGATCACGATGATCGAGATCGCGAGCTTCGACGTCCAGTGCCCGTTGGCCCAGTTGACCGGATCGAAGCCGACCAGACCGAGCGTCCAGTTGAGCAGTCCGCCGTCGGCCCGGAAGACCAGCGCGAAGACGAGGGCGGCCGAGGCGACCGAGGTCGCGTACGGGGTGAGGATGATCGTGCGCCAGAACGTGCTGGCCCGCAGGCGGTAGTTGAGGAGGTGGGCCAGGCCCAGCGCCATCAGGAGCTGCGGGACGGTGGAGATGACGCCGATCAGAAAGGTGTTGCTGACCGACGTCCAGAACTCGGGGTCGTGCAGGATCTTGTCGAAGTTCTCCCAGCCCACCCACTCCATCGAGTCGAGGCCGGTCATCTCCACCCGGTGCAGGGCGATCCAGCCGGTGTAGAGGAGCGGGTAGAGCCCGAAGGCCCCGAAGACGAGGAAGAACGGCGCGATGTACGCGTACGGGGACGCCTTGTCGTCGAAACGCCAGAGCCGGCTGCGCCACAACTGCCGCTGCTCGCTGGGCGGTTCCTTCTGCGGCCGGCGGGGCGGGGGTACGTACGCATCCCGGGTGGGGGTCGAGGTTGCCACGGGCGGGGAGTCCTTCCCTGGGTGCGCCGACGGACGGCCGGGGCGGCGGAGGGCGATGGGCGGTGCGGGAGACGGGGGCCGGGCGGGAGGAGTGGGAGTCGCGGGCCGGGCGGCCGGGGCGGGCGGGGGTCGCCCGCCCCGGCGCCGCTGCCGGCTCGGTCCGCTCAGGGTGCCGGGGCTGTCGGGCGCCCCCGGCGGCCTCGGATCAGCCGATGGCCTTGTCGATCGTCCGCACGGCCGCGTCCCAGGCGTCGTCGGGGCTGGTGCCGCGCTGCTCCATGTTGTTGATCTGGGTGGAGATGGAGTCCTTGATCACGCCGTCCTTCGGGCCGAGGACCGCCTCGGGGATGGACTTCGCGCCGTCGGCGTAGATCTGGCCGATGGGGGCGTCGTTGAAGTACGGGAGGGTCGCGTTCTTCACGTCGGGCAGCTCGTAGGAGCCCTGGTTGGACGGGAAGACGCCGATCGCCTTGAAGACGGCGGCCTGCTGCTCGGGGGCGGTCAGCCACGTGACCAGCTTGGTGGCCTCCTCGACGTTCTTCCCGGACTTGGGGACGGCGAGGAAGGAGCCGCCCCAGTTGGCCGCGGTGTTGCCGGGCGCACGGGTGATGTCCCACTTGCCCTTGTTGGCGTCACCGGCGTACGTGGAGATCTGGCCGGCCATCCAGGCGGGGCAGACGACGGTGGCGACGGTGCTCTTGCGCAGGGCCGCCTGCCACTGGTCCTCGAACTGGGCCAGGCCCTGCGTCAGCTTCTTGGACGCGGCCTCGGCGGCGAGCTTCCAGCCCTTCTCGACGCTGGCGCTCTCCCGGTAGATCGGCTTGCCGCTCGCGTCGTAGTACTGCTCGGGGCTGGAGCTGACGACGGCGTTGAACATGGCGCTCGCGGAGTCCATGAAGTAGGTGCCGGCCGGGGCCTTCTTCTTGTACTGCTCGCCGAGGGCGAGGAAGTCCTCCCAGCCGCCCTCGGTCAGCTTCGCGACCTCGGCGCGGTCGGTGGGCAGTCCCGCCTTCTCGAACAGCTCACGGTTGTAGCAGAGGGACATGGGGCCTATGTCGGTGCCCGCGCCGATGACCGCGCCGCTGGGGGCGGTGGCCTGCTTCGCCTTCCACGACACCCACGCGTCGACGCCGATGGCCTTGGAGAGGTCGGCGAAGGAGTCCGCCTTGGTGTCGACGATCTCCTTGATCCGGCCGACCTCGATGCCCTGGACGTCGGCGAGGCCGCTGCCGGAGTTCAGCTGCTGGAGGAGCTTGGGGTAGTAGTTCTTCTCCTCGGCGGTGGTGTCCTCCTTGACCGTGATCTTCGGGTTCAGCTCGTGGTACTTCTCGAAGAGCCCGGCCTCCTTGTACCCGAACTGCCCGAAGTCGGCGACGGTCAGGGTGATGTTGCCGTTCGCGTCGGCTCCCTTGTCCGAGTCGGACGAGCCGCCGCATCCGGTGAGGAGGAGGGCGGTGGCCGTGAGGCCCGCGGTGGCCACGAGGGCGGTTCTCGGTCGTCGACCGGCAACGCTGCGGGTGATGCGCATTCCACTGCTCCTTGTTCCGGGAGTGTTCCGGGGTGGGGCCGGCGCTGTTCCGCGAGGCAGGGCGGAGGGCGTCGGATCTGCTGCGGGAAGAGGAAGCGCGCGAGACCCTCCCCCAGAGTGGGAGCGCTCCCATGCGCCGTTGCCGGAAGGTTGCTGCCTGAAGGGGGTGGGTGTCAAGAGTTGAAGACGATTCCGTTGCCGAGGGATGTCCGGCGCGCCACGGAGGGGCACTTGGGCACCCCTTCCATCGGAAGGTGAACGGGGGCACCCTGGGCCGGGTGAGGTGCTGGGGCGTTCCTCCCCTGTTAATTTCTCCCTTATGCACCTTTTGATCATTCTGGTCGCCGACACCAGCCCCGGTGAGTGAGGCGGGATGGGCGTCCTGCGCGACCATCCCGAACTGGCTCTCTTCTTCTGCCTCGCGGCCGGCTATCTCGTCGGCAAGCTCCGCGTCGGCCCGATCACGCTCGGCGGTATCTGCGGCACCCTGATCGTGTCGCTGCTGATCGGCACCCGGGACGTCAGCGTCGACGACGACGTCAAGACGGTCTTCTTCGCACTGTTCATCTTCTCGCTCGGTTACCTGGCCGGGCCGCAGTTCTTCGCGAACCTCAACCGCAAGAGCCTGCGCTTCTTCGCGCTCTGCCTGATCGAAGTGGTCTGTGTCCTCGGGATCGCCCTCGGGCTCGCCAAGGCCTTCGACCTGGACGTGGGCACCGCCTCCGGGATCCTGGCGGGAGCGGCCACCGAGTCGGCCGTCGTGGGCACAGCCACCGAGGCGATCGGGAAGCTCAGCGACCTGACCTCCGAGCAGATCACCCAGTACCAGGGGCATGTGGCCACCGCGTACACGGTCTGCTATCTGTTCGGCCTGATCACCCTCGTCCTCTTCACCAGCCAGATCATGCCGATGCTGCTGCGCATCAACCTGGCGGACGCCTCACGCGAGCTGTGGGAGAAGATGCGCGGCGGACAGGCCGGGCTGGAGTCCGACGAGCGCGAGGCGCTGCCCGGCATGGTCGGCCGCACGTATCTGGTGACGCGGGCGGACGGGCGTACCGTCGGTGATCTCCAGAGCGCCATGAGCGGCCGGATCACCGTCGAGGGGGTCAAGCGCGGCAGCAAGCTGCTGACGCCCTCCCCCGGTCTGGAGCTGACGCTCAGCGACCTGGTCCAGGTGGTCGGGGAGCGGGCGGCCATCATCGAGGCGGGCCGGGAGATCGGCCCGGAGACCCCGGCCGTGCCGGGGCTCGACACCCCGCTGGCCACCAGCCAGGTCGCCGTGACCGAGAAGGAGACGATCGGCGCGACCATCGACCGGCTGGAGAAGCGGCACCCGGAGTTCCGCAAGGACGGCGTCTACGTCACCGACGTGCTCCGCAACGACCAGCACCTGCCCGCCAGCGGGGAGACGGTCCTCGCCCGGGGCGACGTCCTCACCCTGGTCGGCGCGCGGGGCGGGCTGAACCGGCTCGTCGCGAAGCTCGGCGCGGTGGTGAAGAACGACGCCACCGACTTCATCTACCTCGGCTTCGGCATCGTGGCGGGCTCTCTGCTCGGCCAGATCGTCGTCAAGCTCGGGGACGTCCCGATGTCGCTCGGCACCGGTGGGGGCTGCCTGGTCTCGGGACTGGTCTTCGGCTGGTTCCGCTCCCGCAGCCAGACCTTCGGCGCGTTCCCGCCGCAGGCCGCGAGCACCCTCAAGGACATGGGCCTGGCCGTCTTCATCGCCTGTACGGGACTGGCGGCGGGGCCGCAGGCCTGGCCGCTGCTGAAGGAGTACGGGGCGCTGCTGCCGTTCGCGGGCATCGCCATGGTGCTGGTCCCGGCGACGATCTCGCTGATCGTCGGACGCAAGCTGCTGAAGATCGAGAAGCCGTTGCTGATCGGGGCCATCGCCGGACAGCAGTGCTCGACCCCGGCCATCACCTCCATCACCCAGGTGGCCCAGAGCTCCGTCCCGCTTCTCGGCTACACGATCACGTACACGCTCTCCAACTTCCTGCTGCCCCTGACCGGGCCCATCCTGGTCGGCGTCCTGGGGGCCTGACGTGATCGCCCCGCACGACCACCGACCCGAAGGAGACGGACACCGCCATGCCCAGGACCAGCCTCAGCCGTGCAGAGATCCGTTCGTTCGCCCAGCTCTCGCCCTTCGAGCTGAAGGACAAGTTCATCCAGATCGCGACCACCGCACAGAGCGGCCGACCGGGCCAGAAGGGGAAGACCACCCGGGCCATGCTCAACGCGGGCCGCGGCAACCCGAACTGGGTCGCCACCGGGCCCCGCGAGGCGTACCACGCGCTCGGCTACTTCGCGATCTCGGAGTCCCGGCGGGTGTGGACGGCCGACAACCTGGGCGGCATGCCGGAAGAGCCGGGGTGTGCGGAGCGCTTCGAGCACTTCGTCCGTACGCACCCGCAGCTGCCGGGCATCGAGCTGCTGAAGGCGAGCGTGGACCTGGCGGTGAAGCGGTTCGGCTTCGACCGGGAGGCGTTCCTGCACGAGCTGGCGGACTCCTCGATCGGGGACAACTACCCGGTGCCGGACCGGATCCTGCGCCACACCGAGGAGATCGTGCGCGGCTATGTCGCGGACGAGATGTTCGACCACCGGCCGCCCGAGGGACAGACGCTCAGCCTGTTCGCCACCGAGGGCGGCACGGCGGCGATGTGCTACATCTTCGACTCGCTGATGAAGAACGGGATCCTCGAGAAGGGTGACCGGATCGCCCTGCTGGTGCCGGTGTTCACCCCGTACCTGGAGATCCCCGAGCTGGACACGTACGACTTCGACGTGGTGCGGGTGGAGGCGAGCCTGTTCACCGAGACCGGGGTGCGGCAGTGGCGCTACCCGGAGGAGGAGATCGGCAAGCTCGCTGACCCCTCGATCAAGCTGGTCTGCTGCGTGAACCCGAGCAACCCGCCCTCGCTGGCGCTCTCCACCCGGGTCTCCGAGCAGATCGTGTCCATCGTCGGCGAGCGGAACCCGAACCTGATCATCGTGACCGACGATGTGTACGGGACGTTCGTGGAGGGCTTCCGCTCGCTCGCGGCCGACCTGCCGCGCAACACGCTCCTGGTCTACTCCTACTCCAAGCACTACGGGGCGACCGGCTGGCGGCTCGGGGTGATCGCGCTGCACGACGACAACGTGATCGACGCGATGCTGGCAAAGCAGGACCGGGAGCAGAAGGACCGGCTCAACAGGCGTTACGGGTCACTGTCGTTGGAGCCGGAGAAGATCCGGTTCATCGACCGGCTGGTGGCGGACTCCCGGCAGGTGGCGCTGAACCACACGGCGGGTCTCTCGCTGCCGCAGCAGGTGATGATGGCGCTGTTCTCGCTGTTCGACATGTTGGACGAGGGGCAGGCGTACAAGCACCGGATCCGGGCGATCGTCCAGCAGCGGCTCGAACTCCTGCTGGAGGGGGCGCACATGAAGATCTCGGAGGATCCGAAGCGGGCGGCGTACTACATCGAACTGGACCTGCTGGCCGAGGCGGAGCGTGTCCACGGAAAGCCGTTCGCCGACTTCCTGGAGCAGAACTACGAGCCGGTCGACCCGCTGTTCCGGCTGGCGGAGCAGACCTCGGTGGTCCTGCTCAACGGCGGTGGCTTCGACGGTCCGGAGTGGTCGGTGCGGGTGTCGCTGGCCAACCTGGACGACCTGGACTATCTGAAGATCGGCCACCATCTGCGGGCGATCTTCGACGCGTACGCGGAGGAGTGGCGGGCGGGCGATTCCCGCCCGTCCGGCGGCTGAGGACGTCTTCCGGGGACCGGGAAGAACGCGCCCCGGCCGGAGGTGGGGTGGTCCGGCCGGGGCGCGCGTGGGGGGCGCGGTGGAGCGGGGCGAATCGTGCGGGCTACCGGTAGGCGGCGAACGCCTTCGTGAAGGCCAGCGGTTCCTGGTCGATCGAGCTGCAGGTGGCGTCGGCCTCCGGCTTGGGGCCGCCGGGGCAGGCCTTGTCCCGGGTGCCGGACCACATCGCGAGGCGGCCGATGCCCTTCTCCTGGGCGAACTTCACCAGTTGGCCGGCGTCCTCGACGGTGAAGATCTCGGTGACGACGTCGTTGACGCCGATCATCGGGGTGACCGCGACGGCCTGCCACGCGGCGGCGTCCGAGAGGCCGAGGACGCCCTTGATCTGGGCCTGGGTGGCGGTCGCCGCCTGGATCGCGTACGTCCCCATGTCGTCGCTGTAGGCGGGGCCGTAGTCCATCGCCATGATGTTGACGGCGTCGACGCGGACGCCGTTCTTCTCCGCGTCGGCCAGCAGGTCCACGCCCGGCTGGGTCAGGCCCTCGGGCATGACGGGCAGCGTGAAGGCGACGTCGAGGTCCGGGTACTTCTTCTGGAGCTGGGCGATGGCCTGGGAGCGGCGGGTGTTGGCGGCCGCGTCGGGCAGGGCGGCGCCCTCGATGTCGAAGTCGACCTTGGTGAGGTCGTAGGCGTCGACGACCTTGCCGTACGCGGCGGCTAGATCGTCGGCGGAGGAGCAGTTGAGGGCCAGTTCGGCGCCGGCCGCGCCGCCGAAGGAGACCCGGACGTCACCGCCCTTGCCCCGCAGGGCGGCTATCTGCTGAGCGACTTGGTCGTCGCCGAGGCCGGTGACGCCGCCCCAGAGCGGCGCGCAGCCGCCGCCGGAGGTGATGAAGGCGAGGTGGAACTCCTTCACGCCGGTCTGCTCGACGGTGTCCAGGAGGTCGTAGGCGGGGTTGAGCGAGGTGTCGACGAAGGGGGCGAACCGGGCGCCGGTTTCCCCACCGCCGCCGGGGCGGCCGGTGGCGGTGGGGGTCGGCGTGGGGGGCTCGGTGGGGGCGGTGGCGGAAGGGCTGGACGAGGGGGTGGCCGTCGGCGTCGGGGCCTCGGTCGGGGTGTCGGTGGGGCGGCCGCCGGGGGTGGGGGTCGCGCCGCCGTCGGCGGAGCAGGCGGCGTTGTTGATGAGACAGCCGGCCGGGTCGCCCGCGGTGCCGGTGGCGGAGGTGACGAAGCCGACGGTCACGGACTTCCCGGGGGCGAGTTCCCTGTCCCAGCTCGCGGGCTTCACGGTGACGCGGCGGTCCTTCACCGTGTGTTCGCCGTTCCAGAGCGAGCCGATGCTCGTGCCCGCCGGGAGATCGAACTCCAGCGTCCAGTCGGTGAGGGTCTCGTCGGTCTCGTTGGTGACGACGTAACTACCCGTGTAGCCGCCGTTCCAGTCGCTGGTACGGGTGTACGCGGCGCCGACCGCGGCGGCCTGCGCCGTGCCGGACAGGGCGAGGACGGTGCCGCCGACGACGGCCGCGGCCACGATGGCGCCGATCGCCTTGGTGCGGGCCGCCGTCGTGCGGCGGTGCGTACGGGAAACCATCAACGTGCCTGCCTGCCTGTGTGTTCTGCGGATCTGTTCGGGGGACGCGAGAGCACGCTAGCGGCAGCGGAACGGGCAAAAGGGGCGTTGCGGGCGGGGGTTGATGTTCTTAGGGCGCGCTTAAGGAACGCATGGGTGCGGGTTAATGCTGGGGCCCGGGACCGGTCGTGGTCCGGGGTTCCCGGCGTCGCTGCCAGCCGGTCCGGCGGCCGACGCGGCGGCCGTGGCCGCGCCGTCCGCGCTCGGGCCGGCTGCCGTGCAGGCCGATCCAGATCCGGACCTCGGTGCCGCCGAGGACGGACCGGCCGATGCGCAGGTCGCCGCCGGTGGACTCGGCGACCCGGCGCACGATGTCCAGGCCGAGGCCGGTGGAGCCGACGGAACCGCTCGCCCCGTCGCGCCCGCTGGCGCCGCGGGCTAGGGCGGCTTTCGGGTCGTCGATCCCGGGCCCGGCGTCGGAGACGAGCACGATGACCGCGTCGCCGCTGTGGTGGACGTCGACGGCGAAGGCGGTGCCCTCGGGGGTGTGGCGGAAGACGTTGCCGAGCAACGCGTCCAGCGCGGCGGCCAGTTCGGGCCGGGCGACGGGGATGCGTACCGTACGGTCGACTCCCGCGAGGCGCACCTCGCGGCCCTCGTCCTCCGCGAGCGCCGACCAGAAGCCCATCCGTTCGCGGATCACCTCGGAGGCGTCGCAGCCCGCCCCCGTCTGCACCCCCTGGGTCTGCGGGCGCTGTTCGCGGGCGGTGCGGATGATCGTGTCGACCTCGTGCTCCAGTTGCTGGACCGCGGCCCGGGTCTGCTCGGCCGCCGGGCCCTCGCCGAGGGACGCGGCGTTCAGCCGGAGCACCGTGAGCGGGGTGCGCAGCCGGTGCGAGAGGTCGGCGGCCAGCTCGCGCTCGTTGGCCAGGAGCTGGACGACCTGGTCGGCCATGGAGTTGAACGCGACGGCGGCGGACCGCAGTTCGGTGGGGCCCTCCTCGGGGACCCGGGTGCCGAGGCGCCCCTCCCCCAGGTCCTGGGCCGCCCCGGCGAGGCGCTGGGCGGGCTGCACCATGCGGATGCCGAGCCGGTCGGCGACCGCGACCGAGCCGACGATCAGGGCGACGCCGACGCCCGCCAGCATCAGCCAGGCGGTGGCGACCCCGTTGGAGACCTCGCCCTCGGGGACGAACACCTCGATGACGGCGATGTCCCCGGTGCTCAGCGCGGTCGGCTGGAGAAGCGCGAAACCGCCGGTGACCTCGGTGACGGAGGCGCGCCCGGCCTTGCGCACGGTCTCCACGTCCTTGGGGGTGGCGCGCCGGGTTCCGATGTCCAGGGGCCCGCCCCCGTCCCGGTCCCCGGCCGCGCTCCCCTTACCGTCGGAGGCGGCGGCCGGGATGTGGACGGCGAGGCGTCCCCGGTCGCCCGGTTCGGTGGACAGGACGGCCCGGGTCAGCTCCTCGCGGTCGGTGGTGATGGAGAGGGTCGGGGCGATCGTCGCGGCCTGGCGTTCGGCGTCGGAGAAGGCCCGGTCGCTGGCCATCTCCCGGATGACGAGTCCGAGCGGTACGGCGAAGGCGATGACGACCATCGCGGTGACCGCCAGGCAGACCTTGACCAGGGCCCATCTCATGCGGGCGGCTCCACTGCCGGCGCGTCGGCCGGCGCCTGGAGCTTCACGCCGACGCCGCGCAGGGTGTGCAGATAGCGCGGGCGGGCGGCGGTCTCGCCGAGCTTGCGGCGCAGCCAGGAGAGATGGACGTCGATGGTCTGGTCGTCGCCGTAGGACTGCTGCCAGACCTCGGCCAGCAGCTCCTTGCGGGCGACGACCACGCCGGGCCGCCCGGCCAGGAAGGTGAGCAGGTCGAATTCGCGCCGGGTCAGGTCGAGTCCGGTGCCGTCCAGCTCGGCGCTGCGGCGCAACGGGTCGATGGAGAGCCCGCCGACGCGGATGACCCGGGGCGGCGGCGCCTCGCCCCCGGTGGCGCGCGAGCGGCGGAGCACGGCGGCCATCCGGGCGGAGAGGTGCTCGACGGAGAACGGTTTCGTCAGGTAGTCGTCGGCGCCGTCGTTGAGCAGCCGGACGATCTCGCTCTCGTCGTCCCGGGCGGTGGCGATGATGACGGGTACGTCGGTGATGGACCGCAGCATCTTCAGCGCCTCGGCGCCGTCCAGGTCGGGCAGTCCGAGGTCGAGGATGACCACGTCGAAGCGGAAGTGCGCGACCTCGCGCAGCGCTTCGAGCGCGGTGCCCACGCTCCGTACCGTGTGGGAGGCCTCACTGAGGTGCCGGATGAGGGCGGAACGTACGAACTGGTCGTCCTCGACCACGAGCACACTTGCCATGGGCGGCACCGTACGCCATGGCGGCGGGCCCGGTCCCGGCCCCGTCGGAATCCTCCGCAAAGGCCGGGGAAGGGCGGTTTCCCCACGCTCCGGGAAGAACCCGGGGCGAGCCAGGAGTGGGCCGGGTGGGGCAGGATGTGCCGGATGCAACGAGGACTCGTACACGCGCTGGCGTGGTCGCTCGCCACCGGCGCGGCGGTCACGCTCTCGTGGTGGGGCGTGCACACGGTCATGACGGGGACGGCGTACGACCCGCCCCGGGCCGTGCCGATCTCCGTGGGCGCGGGGCCTCCTCAGCGCATCGGGCAGAGCACCGAGGCGCCGCTCGTCTCCTCGACGCACCGGACGTCGCCCGCCCCCTCCGCCTCGTCGCGCACCGGCGAGGCGCGCCCCTCGCCGTCGGCCCCGCGCCCCTCCCGTACGCCGTCGGCCACCCCGGCGAAGCCGCCGGCGGGGTCGACTCCGGGGCAGGGTTCGGGACAGGGTTCGGGACAGGCTTCCGGGCAGGTGAAGAGCTATCGGACCGACGGCGGCCGGGTGGTGTTCGAGCTGGGCGCCGACTCGGCGAAGCTCGTCTCGGCGACGCCGGAGCCGGGCTGGTCGATGCAGGTGTGGACGAACGACGCCTGGATCCGGGTGGACTTCGGCGACGGGGGCGGGGAGGACGGGAAGACGTACTCGGTGTTCTGCACCTGGAACGGGACGCCGCCGACGGTGCAGGTCGTCGAACCGTGAGCCCCTGCCTCATGGCCTCTCGAAGACGGACGGCGGAGGCGCGGGCGACGGCTTGGCCGCCGTGTCGGTGACGACGGCCGCGCCGCCGGTGAAGTCGGTGAGCGCGCGGCCGTGTTCGACCCGGCCCGGGTGCGGGTCGCTCGCCACCCGCCGGGTGAACTCGGCGACCGGGAGCGGCAGGGCCGAGGCGAGGAGCACCGCGTTGCCGAAGCGGCGGCCGCGCCACACCACCGGGTCGGCGGCGAGCGCCAGTTCGGGGAAGACGGCGGCGGCGGTGGCGACCTGGCCGCGCAGATGGGCGAGCGGGGGGCCGTCGGCGAGGTTGGCGGCGTAGCGCCCCTCGGGCTTCAGGACCCGGCGCACCTCGGTGAGGAATTCGGCGGAGGTGAGGTGGGCGGGGGTGCGGGCCCCGCTGAAGACGTCCGCGATGACCAGGTCGGCCCAGCCGTCCGGGAACCTGCCGAGCCCCTCGCGGGCGTCGGCCGCCCGGACCCGGACGCGGGCCTGGGGGTCCAGCGGGAGGTGGTCGCGGACGAGCTGCACGAGGGGCGCGTCGAGCTCGACGATCTGCTGCGTGGAGCGGGGGCGGGTCGCGGCGGTGTACCGGGCGAGGGTGAACGCGCCGCCGCCCAGGTGCAGGACGTGCAGCGGCCGGAGCGGGGGTGCGGCGAGGTCGATGACGTGGCCGAGGCGGCGCTGGTAGGCGAAGGAGAGGTGCGCGGGGTCGTCGAGGTCGACGTGGGACTGCGGGGCGCCGTCGATCAGGAGCGTCCAGCCGTGCGGGCGCTCCCGGTCCGGTATGAGCTCGGCGAGCCCGCCGCCGACCGGCCGGGAGACCGGCTCGCGCTCGGCCCGGACCGATCCGCGCCCGGAGCCCCGTCCGCCGTCCTGGCGCCCCTGCGCCTTCGTGCCCGCGCCCTTGTCCGCGGCTTTCCCCTTGCCCCGGCCCGGCGTTCCTCGACGTGCCACGTTCGCTGGTCCTTGCTGGTGGGGGCCCGGGTCGCCGGCCTCGCGGAGGTGCTCCGCCCGTCCGGCCATTATGGGCTCAGCAGCAGTTGTCGGCCGCCTCGATCAGCCGGGCGGCCTGGTCGAGGGCGGCGCGGAGCACGGCCGGATCGGTGACCGGGGCGTCCTCGGCGGGCGGGAGCAGCCAGCCGGATCCGGAGCCGGGCGGCTCGGCGGGGATGCGCAGCCCGCGGCCGTCGGTCCGCGTACAGGCGCTGCCGGGTACGTCCCAGCCGTCGGCGGTGCCCGGCGGCACCAGGAAGCCGAGGGTGTCGCAGGCCCCGTCGTGCAGGACCGGGCCGACGGCCTCCTGGTCCGCGCCGCGGCGGAGGATGTCGACGGCTTCCAGGCCCTGCCGCGCCGGGACCGTGACGAGGTCCAGGGACTGGTCCGCCGGGGCGGGGGTCTCGCGAACCCGCACCGGCTTCGGCTTCGGCTTCAGGTGCACCGGCACCGGCACCGGGGGTGCGGGGTTCTTCGGATTCATCGGGGCCGTCGGGTTCATCGGGGTCGTCCGTGAGCCGGTCTCCCTGCCGAGGTGCAACAAGGGAACCCCTCCTCTCATCGCCGAACGGAGCCGCACTCCGTCTCCACATGGACCAACGCCGTGGGTGCGTCAAGGGCTACGGGCCCACACCGCCGCAAAGGATGGCAGTTCATGGCGGATCACGGGTGGTATGCCCCTTTCGCAACGAAACGCTGTGTGTGCGAACCGTCACAGCAGGTACGTTCTTGCTCCGCCGGGACACCGGAACTCCGGGGAAGCCGGGGAAACCGGGGAGGCCCGGGGACGCCGGTGGCACGACCCCGGCTGCACCAGAGAGGGGCCGGACATGGCGTCGACAGGGGCAGTTCCCAACCTCGCCTTCCGCCAGCTGCGCGGGCAGCGCTCCGCCGGAGAGTTCGCGGCGGCCGTCCGCAGAGCCGCCCGGGAGATCGGGGAGCAGGTCGCGTGCGACGCCCGGTACATCGGGCGCGTGGAGTCCGGGGAGATCCGCTGCCCCAACTACGCCTACGAACGCGTCTTCCTCCACATGTTCCCCGGGGCGTCCCTGACCGACCTGGGGTTCTCGGCCCGCGAGAGCGTACGGGGGCGGGGCGCCCGGGTCGTGTCCGAACCCCCGCCCGAGACCGCTTCCCCGGAGCGCTCTCCGGGGCCCGCCCCCGCCCTGGTGCACCGCGACACCGAAACCGACGACATCCCCGAGGAGAGCGACGTGCTGCGTCGCGTGTTCATGACGAGCGGCACCGCCACGGTGGCGGCCGCTTCCCTGGGTCTCGGCGGGGCGCCCGCCTCCGCCGCCCGGGTCTCTATGCCCGCGCAGCGCCGGGTCGGCGAGGCGGAGGTGATCGCCGTGGAGAAGGCCGTACGGCAGATCCGCCTGCTGGACGACCGGCACGGCGCGGACGGGCTCTACCGGCGGGCCGCCCAGCCGCTGCGCGCGGCGTACGAGCTGCTCGACGCCGGGAGCAGCGCACGGCGCGCCACCTCGGACCGGTTGCACGCGGGCGCGGGCGAGCTGGCCATCTCGGTCGGCTGGCTGGCCCACGACTCGGGCCGCTTCGACGACGCCCGCTCGCACTACGCGGAGGCGCTGGCGACGGCGCGGCTGGCGGGGGACGGCGGGCTTGAGGCGCACGCGTTCTGCAACACGTCGTTCCTGGCCCGGGACGCGGGGCGGCCGCGTGAGGCGGTACGGGCAGCCGAGGCCGGGCAGCGGGCGGCCCGCACGCTCGGCTCACCCCGGCTGCTGGCGCTGCTCGCGCTGCGGGAGGCGGGGGGCCGGGCGGGGCTCGGGGACCGTACGGGGTGCGACCGGGCGATCGGGCGGGCCCGGGCGGCGTTCGACCGGGGGCCCGCGGCGGGTGATCCGGAGTGGATGAGCTTCTTCCGGGAAGCGGAGCTGGAGCTGTTGGAGGCGCAGTGCTGGTCGGCGCTGGGCGACTGGTCCCGGGCGGCGCGGCACGGGCGGCGGGCGGTCGCGCTCCAGGACGCGCACTTCACCCGGAACCTGGCGCTGTACCGGGCCCAGCTCACGGGTGACCTGGCCCGGGCGGGGCGGGCGGAGGAGGCGGCGGCGACGGGGCACCAGGTGCTGGATCTGCTGACCCGGGTGCAGTCGTCCCGGATCCGGGGGATGTTGGCGGGGGCGGCCCGCGTGCTCGAGTCCCGGGCCGGGGCGGCCCCGGTGTCCGACTTCCTGACCCGCCACCAGGAGGCCCCCCGGGCGGCGGCGGGGGGCCGCTCTTCCGGCTCGGCGGGCGACCACGTTTCCGGCTCGTCGGGGGGCCACTCCGGCTCGTCGGGCGACCACTCCAGCTCGTCGGGCGACCGCTCCAGCCCGTCCGGCGTTTGAGGACGGAACCGTCGAGCACGTACTCGGGTGCGCATCAGGGTCTCCCGCTCCCCGGGGTCCGCAAAGGGCTCGCCCACCGGGCGAAGGGTTCCGTCCTCAAACGCCGGACGGGCTTGGGTGGCCCCGGGAGCCCGCCCAGCTCACGCCCACCGAGCGGACGGTTCCGTCCTCAAGCGCCGGACAGGCTGAGGGTGGTCCCGGAGCCCGCCCAGCTCACGCCC
>NZ_JBHXPF010000026.1:75837-105298 GCF_042718715.1 Streptomyces sp. NPDC058576
CGGGAGCCCGCCCAGCTCACGCCCACCGAGCGGACGGTTCCGTCCTCAAGCGCCGGACAGGCTGAGGGTGGTCCCGGAGCCCGCCCAGCTCACGCCCACCGAGCGGACGGTTCCGTCCTCAAGCGCCGGACAGGCTGAGGGTGGTCCCGGAGCCCGCCCAGCTCACGCCCACCGAGCGGACGGTTCCGTCCTCAAACGCCGGACAGGCTTGGTCAGCGGTCCAGGTGGCCCGTGTCGTTCCAGCGTTCCACGGCCGGCAGGCCGTACGCCCAGCCCAGGACCGACAGCGACGTCGGCTCCAGGCGGATCCGCGCGCCGAAGGACAGGTCCTCGCCCAGCCACCGCGCGCCCAGCGCCCGCAGGATGTGGCCGTGGGCGAAGACCAGGACGTCCCGGTCCTCCGAACGTGCCCAGGCGACGACCTCGTCCGCACGGGCGGTGACGTCGGCGACGGACTCCCCGTCCGGCACCCCGTCGCGCCAGATCAGCCAGTCGGGCCGGTCCGCCTTGATCTGGGCCGGGGTCAGCCCCTCGTACGCCCCGTAGTCCCATTCCATCAGCGCGTCCCACGGCTCCGCCCGCTTCCCGAACCCGGCGAGCTCGCAGGTCTCGGCGGCCCGGACGAGCGGGCTGGTGCGGACCTCGACGCCGGGCAGCCCCGCCCAGGGCGCCCGGTGCAGCCGCTCGCCGAGCAGTTTCGCGCCCTCGCGCCCGGAGTCCAGGAGCGGGATGTCCGTCCTGCCGGTGTGGTTGCCCCGGACCGACCACTGGGTCTGGCCGTGCCGGGCGAGCAGGATCCGCGGTGCCATGAAGGCTCTCCCTGAAACGCTGGTGCTGGGACCTTCCATCATCCCGTACCGGCCCGCCGCGCAACCTCCCGGGCCCGGCCGGCGTCCCTCCCTGGTGCGGTCCCCGGGACCGCCGCGTACGGGATGTCCGGAAGGGGACCCCCGGGGGAGTCGGCGGCACGGCGCCGCCGTACGGTTGAACGTTCGTCGTCGGCCGCATGAACATGGGGAGAGCTACCGGATGCCGCACGCCATCGCGCCGCCCGCGACCGGTCATCGGCCCCGCTGGTGGACGGAGCTGCCACTGATCGCGGTGATGTACGCGCTGTATTCGGTGGGCCGGCTCCTGGTGCGCGGCGACGTGTCGACGGCGGTCGACCACGGCCTGGCGATCCTGCGGCTGGAGCAGGCGCTGTACCTCAACGCCGAGCATCCGCTGAACCGTCTCTTCACCAGCACCCCGGCGCTCGGGATACCCGCCGACTTCGCGTACGCCTCCCTGCACTACCTGGTCACCCCGGCCGTCCTCATATGGATGTTCCGGCGCAGGTCGACGGCGTACCGGGCGGCCCGGGTCTGGCTGATGAACTCCACGCTGCTGGGGCTGGTCGGTTTCACCCTGGTGCCGACCTGTCCGCCCCGCCTGCTGGACGCGGGCCACGGCTTCGTCGACACGATGGCGCAGTACAGCGCCTACGGGTGGTGGGGCGCGGGCGCGAGCGCCCCGCGCGGGCTGAGCGGGATGACCAACCAGTACGCGGCGATGCCGAGCCTGCACGTCGGCTGGTCGCTGTGGTGCGGGATCCTGCTGTGGCGGCACGGCCGCCACCCCTTGATACGGGCGGCGGGCATCGCCTATCCGCTGATCACCACGATCGTCGTCATGGGCACCGCCAACCACTACTTCCTGGACGCCGTCGCGGGCGCGGCGGTGATGGGCCTCGGGGCCCTGCTGGTCAAACCCGTCGTCCGGCTCGCCGACCGGGTCAAGGCACGGCTGGCCGGCGTCCTGCCCACCGGCCGGAAGCAGGCCGGCACCAGCACCGCCGCCGCATCGATTCCGGCGACCGTGTCCCCGGATGTCAGTGCCGGGTGCAAGACTTCCACGGGTGAGCGAATCCCCGGCCAGCGGACCACCTCCGCAGATCCCCCCGGCCCGGCAGTCGGCGGCACGACAGTCGGCGGCCCGGCAGCCAGAGACGCAGCCGACACCGCCGCGAGCGACGACGCTCCGGCAGCGGCTCGCTGAGCTGCGCGGCCCCTCCGTCGCACCGCATCCGCTCGACGCCAGAGCCCTGGCCGCCCTCGCGGCGAACCCCGGCTGCAAGCGGCGGGCCCTGCTGGACGGCGCCGGAGTGGACAAGGGCGTGCTGGCCACCGCGCTCGGCTCCCCCGCACCCTTCGGACAGTCCCAGTTCGCCTTCATGCGGGGCAACGCCTTCGAGGCGAAGGTCAAGGCGGACGGCGGCGCCGAGCTGCTGCGCCTGCTGTACGAGCGCCTCGGCGGCTCCTCCCCCGCCCCGGGTCCGGACGTCGCCACGCCCGATCTGAGCGCCGCCGGGCCCGAGGGCCGCGCGGCGCGCACCGCGCTCGCCCTGCGGGAGGCCACGGCGGCGGGCGGCTGGGCCCTGCTGGACCACCCGATGCTGGCCCTGGAGGTGGCGGGCTCCCCCGCCTATCTGGAGCCCGACGCGGTCGTGGTGCACCCCGACGGCCGGTGGACGGTCGTCGAGATCAAGTCGTTCCCCATGATCGACGCCTCCGCCGACGCGTCGAAGGTCGGCGCAGCCGCCCGGCAGGCCGCGGTGTACGTGCTGGCGCTGGAGCGGGTCGCGGCGGTGACCGAGGGCGCGGAGGTCGGGCACCGGGTGCTGCTGGTCTGCCCCAAGGACTTCTCGAACCTGCCGACCGCATCCGTCGTGGACGTACGCAAGCAGCGCGCCGTGACCCGCCGTCAGCTGACCCGGCTGACGCGCGTCGAGGACATCGCGGCGGGGCTGCCGGAGGGGACGACGTTCGATCCGGCGTGCGCCCCCGAGGAGTTGGACGCGGCCGTGGCGGCGGTGCCCCCGGCGTACGCCCCGGAGTGCCTGGCCGCCTGCGAGCTGGCCTTCCACTGCCGGTCGAAGTCCCGGGCCGAGGGGGCCGTGGAGGCACTGGGCCGCGGTGTCCGCGGTGAGCTGGGCGGGCTGACGACGGTGGCCGGGGTACTGGCCGCCGCCGCGGGCAAGGAGGGCGATCCCGCCGATCCGACGGTCGCGGCGCTGCGCCGGGCCGCCGCCCTGCGTGCCGAGGCACTGGAGAGCGCCGCCGTCCTGCGTGCCGAGGCGCTGGAAGCCGCCTCCGTCGCGCGCGCCGGAGCGCCGGAGGGTGCGGCCGCATGTCGCTGATCACCACCCTGGCCCGGCTGGAGGCCGTCGACACCGGCCGCGCCCAGCCGCTCGCGACCGTCCGCCACCGCCATCTCACCGACCGGCCGTTGGTGCTGGTGCCGCTGACCACCGCCGGTGAGGCCGGGGCCCCGCTCGGGGCGCTGGTCGGCACCGACCGGGAGGCGCCCCGGCTGCTGGCCGTCGCCCAGCCGCGCGACCGGGACCTGCGGTTCGCGTTCCTGGCCGAGCTGGCGGAGGCGGTCCTTCCGCACGTCGAGGCGTGCGCGGACGTGGTCGAGCCGGCCGAGCGCAACGAGACGGATCCGGCGACCGGCAAGAAGACCAAGGTCGAGGTCGAGCTGTGCACGGACGCGGCTCAGCTGATCGTGCCGAGCCGGGCGGGCGTCGAGTTCGTCCGGCTGCTGGGCCGGTCCATGCGGTTCCGCCGTACCGCCGAGGACGACCCGGACACCCCGTATCCGGCCCCGGCCCGGGTGCCGCTGCTCGGCCGCTGGCTGACGCACTACGGGGAGCGGGCCCGGGTGCCCGGCTCCTCGCTGCTGCTGGCCACCACCGATCTGCTGAACCGGCACTGGGCGACCGGGCAGAGCAGCCTGGAGGACCAGCACCTGGGCGCGCTGCTGTCCTGGATCGACCCGCCGGCCGGTTCCTCCGGGGCCGAGGCGGCGCTCCGGGCCGAGCTGGCCCGGGACGGGGAGGGCCAGTTGCTGTGCCCGCCGGCCGGTCCGGCCACCGACCCGGACTTCGACAACCGGCTCCTCGCCCCGGCGATCGAGCGGTACGACCGGGCGCGTACGGCGTTCGCCTCCGCCGAGGACGGGCTCGCCGCGGACGCCCGGCTCGGTGAGCTGAGCGGCGCGGAGCGGGAGATCCGTTCGCTGCTGGCACGGGTCATGCTGCCGACCTGGGACGCGGTCTGGCGGGGTCTCGACCTGGTGCGGGAACTGCCCGAGGGGTCCCGGGCCGAGGACCGCTGGACCCGGGACCGCTGGTCGTTCACGGCGCACCGGGACCGGGTGCGCTCGGGCGAGCCTCCGCAGCCGCGCCGCGACGACGCGGTGACGGCCGCCCAGAAGCTGGCCTCCCGGGAGACCGCCCAGGCCCAGTTGGAGGCGCAGGAGGCGCTGGACGACCCGCTGGTGCTGGCGGGTCGGCGGCTGGCGGGCGAGGCGTTCCTCGGCACGGTGTCCGCGGTGGAGATGGCGTACACCGAGTCGAAGCGGCCATCTCCGCGCCCGCTGGTCACCGCCCGCACGGACGAGCGACCGCACCTGGGCGAGCGGACGAAGGTCTACCGCTCGCTGGAGGGCAAGCCGCAGACGGCGGAGTTCGTGCGGTACGCCTCCGGGGACCCGGGCGGTGAAGCGGACCCGGCCGACGCGGACGTGTCCCCGGCCGGCCGGGTCGCCGACGACGGCGAGATCCTGCTGGTGCTGCGGATCCTGGACCGGATGGGCCGGGGCAAGGAGCCCGCGCCCGGTTCGGTGCCGGAGCCCGGGGAGCGGATCGCCTGGACCCTGTTCGAGCACGACCAGCGCGGCGGGCCGAAGCTGCCGGACCCGGAGGAGACGCCGTGGACCCATGGCGGCCCGCCGGGCGCGGACGCCGCGGCGCGCGTGGAGCAACCCGACCCCGTGACCCCGGAGGACCTGCTGTGATCCCGACCCCGACCGCCACCGCCCCGGAGGGACCGCGGTGAGCGTCGTCTTCGACCCGGGCGCGGCGGCGGCCCGCGCGACCGGCGCGATCCTCGACGACACCCTGCACGGCGGCAGCCGGGGCATCGTCGTGGACTCGCCCCCGGGCGCGGGCAAGTCGACGCTGGTGGTCCGGGCGGCCCTGGAGCTGGCCGCCGCCGGGCATCCGCTGATGGTGATCGCGCAGACGAACGCCCAGGTCGACGATCTGGTGGTGCGGCTCGCCGAGAAGGACCCGGAGCTGCCGGTGGGGCGGCTGCACAGCAGCGACTCCGACCCGTACGACAAGGTCCTGGACGGACTCGCCAACGTGACGAAGTCGGCGAAGGCGGCGGATCTGGCCGGACTCGACGTGGTGATCTCGACGGCCGCGAAGTGGGCGCACGTGAAGAACGTGGAGCCGTGGGGACACGCGATCGTCGACGAGGCGTACCAGATGCGCTCGGACGCGCTGCTGGCGGTGGCCGGGCTGTTCGAGCGGGCGCTGTTCGTCGGGGACCCGGGCCAGCTGGACCCGTTCTCGATCGTGGGCGCGGACCAGTGGGCGGGGCTGAGCTACGACCCGTCGGCGAGCGCGGTGTCCACGCTGCTCGCGCACAATCCGGAGTTGCCGCAGCACCGGCTGCCGGTGTCGTGGCGGCTCCCGGCGTCGGCGGCCCCGCTGGTGTCGGACGCGTTCTACCCGTACACCCCCTTCCGCAGCGGTACGGACCACGGGGACCGGAAGCTCTCCTTCGGGGTGGCGTCGGACGGTTCGGGGCCCGACCGGGTGCTGGACGAGGCGGCGGAGTCCGGGTGGGGGCTGCTGGAGCTGCCGGCCCGGCACACCCCGCGCACCGACCCCGAGGCGGTCCGGGCGGTGGCGCTGGTGGTCCGGCGGCTGCTGGACCGGGGCGGCGTCGCGACGAGCGAGCGGGCTGAGGATCCGGTGCCGGTGACGGCGGACCGGGTGGCGGTGGGCACGGCCCACCGGGACCAGGCGGCGGCGGTGCGGGCGGCGCTCGCGGAGCTGGGCGTCACGGGGGTCGCGGTGGACACGGCGAACCGGCTCCAGGGCCGCGAGTTCGACGTCACGGTGGTGCTGCACCCCCTGTCGGGCCGCCCCGACGCCACGGCCTTCCACCTGGAGACGGGCCGGCTGTGCGTGCTGGCCTCGCGCCACCGGCACGCGTGCGTCGTGGTGTGCCGGGAGGGGGTGGCGGACCTGCTGGACGAGCACCCGTCCACGGAGCCGGTGCAGCTGGGCGTCACGGTGAAGTTCCCCGACGGCTGGGAGGCCAACCATGCGGTGCTGGCCCGGCTCGCCGAGCACCGGGTGCGGTGGAGGCCGTAAGGGGTCACAGGCCGGGCCCTCTTGCGCGGGGTTGGACAATGGAGGGTGGCCGTCCTGGCCGTGCGAGGGAGGAACAGCACATGACTGAGTCCGAGCGGAACGAACGGCAGCGGCTGCGCCCCGCGCCACTGCTCTTCGAGCCGTCTCAGGCCACGGCGGATCCGGAGCACTTCTTCGACCTGGAGTCGCTGGAGGACCCCCGTGAGCTGCTGGCCAGGGCGACCGAGCTGACGCAGGCCTTCCGGGCGGCGACGGACCGGTCGGTGGAGTTCCAGGCGATGGCGGCGGCGCAGCTCGCCGACCCGCGCCGGTTCGACCGGCTGACCCCGGCGGACGTCGCGGAGCGGGCGGAGTGGACCGAGGACTACGCGAAGAAGATGATCGAGTTCGGCCGCTCCCTGATGGACTCGCCGAGAGCCTGACCTCCTGCGGAGCGCTCCCGGGCGCCCGTGGGGTCTGTGGGACCGACGTGGTCCGTGGGGCGGCCGGGGCAGGTGCTGCGCCGTCAGGCCGGGGGTCAGGTCCCGTGGCATATTCCGGCGGGCAAGATACCCCTCCCCTTCCCACCCTGTCCCGGTTTCCGGCAACTCTCGGAATCAGGTCCGTCACTCCCGGTAGACCTTGCTCCATGAGCGCATGGCTGAAAGACGAAACGACCCTGCAGGCCGGTGCCGCCCCGCACCACGGCGTCGACATCTTCGCCCTGCTGCGGGACCAGTCGGGACCCCAGGCCGCACAGGTCACGGCGGCCGGCGCCGCCTGGCTGGCGGGGGCCGCCCCCTATCCGCGCAGCACGCTCGCCCAGTGGGAGGAGCGCCCCACGGCCCCCGGGGTGCTCCCCTGCGGTTCCGCTTTCGACGTCGTGAACGTGCCGGCGCTGTTCGGGCGGCGGATGCTGGAGCAGCTCTGGGCGGAGGGGCCCGGCTCCGGTCCGGTCGCCACGCACCGGGGCCGGATGCTGCTGTTCGCCGCCCCCGGAACGGCCCAGCGGCTGCCCTCGCTGCTCTCCTGGGAGGAGTGGGGATCCAGCGGTTCCGGCAGCTCCGGGGGGCCGCGCGGCCCGGTGCCGCCCCTGCTCTGCCACGGCACCGGTGACGCCGTGACCGTACCGCCGCTGACCTGCGCGTCGTCGGACGGCGGGCCGCGCTGGGTGGTCGCCCCCGACACCCGCAATCCATGGCTGCCCGGTCCCGATGTGCTGCTCTGGGCGTGTGTGCGGGTGAGCCGGTCCGCCTCCTCCCGGGGTGCCGCGCAGTCGATTTTTCCTCGGACGGATCAGGGTGCTAATGTCTACGACGTCAGCAGGCGCCGTTAGCTCAGTTGGTTAGAGCAGCTGACTCTTAATCAGCGGGTCCGGGGTTCGAGTCCCTGACGGCGCACCGACGGAAGAAGCCCCTCGCGAAAGCGGGGGGTTTCTTCGTGTGCGGGGCCACCACGGGGTCTTCAGACGCCGGTGGTGATCCGGACGGTCCAGGAGCCGGACGGGGTGCGGTCGGCGACCTCGACGCGGGTGCCGTCGCCCGGGACGGTGAAGGTCTCGCCGACCCCGAGCGGGGCGTCGGCCAGCGGCGGGTAGACGGAGCGGTCCCAGCAGGCCCCGGTGTTCGGATGGGTGTCGACCACCTCGACGGGTCCGCCGCCGGAGGCCGTCTCGCTGCGGACGCGGTAGATCAGGATGCCCTCGGCGCAGGTCGACCGGTCGTTGCCGGTGGCGCTGCGGGCCTCGATGGCCAGGGCACTGTCGGCGCCGGTGCGGACGACCGCGAGCCGGGTGCCGATCGACCCGCCGGGCACCGGGGCGGCGGCGACGGGTTCCAGGGTGAGGTCGGCCGAGCCCTGGACGCAGACGACCTGCCGGCCGCCGAGCCAGCCGAGCTTCCACTTGTGCCAGCCGAACAGGTCGGGGGCGAGGCCGAACTGGCTGCCCATGACGTCCCAGTCGCCGACGTGCGTGTCCCAGTCGCCCTTGCCGTCGGTGGGGCGGTGGTAGAGGTCGGCGAGGTCGAAGACGTGCCCGGTCTCGTGGGCGAGGACGTTGCGGTCGGGCGGGTGCTGCTCGAAGACCGTGACGACGCGCCGGATGTCGCTGTCGTCGGCGCGCAGCGGCCGGTCGAAGTTGACGACCTTGGTGGCGTCGGAGTCGACACCGGGGGCGTCCGGGTCGGCCACCAGGTAGACGACGTCGTAGCGGGAGAAGTCCACCTGCGGGTCGGCGGCGGCGATGGCGTCACGCAGGTAGGCGGTGCGCCGCTCGGCGTTCCAGTCCCGCTCTATGCCGTACCAGGTGGAGTCGCGCGGCATCTGCGTCCAGGTCCGCTGCGGGTGCGGGCGCAGGGTGAACCGGCCGTAGCTGGTGCGCTCGAAGAAGCGGGTGGTGGCGGGGAAGTGGTCGGCGGTGAGGGCCTCGGGGGCGAGCCTGGGCTCGGAGTCCGGGAAGGACAGGAAGACCATGACCGCGTCGAGGCCCCGGTCGGGGCGCGGATAGGCCGCGTTCCAGGTGTTCACGCCGAGCGAGTGGTGCGCCGCCGTCCGGGGCAGGGCGCAGGGGGCGGCGTCCCCCGTGGCGGCCGCGGCGGGGCCCGCGACGAGGGACGTGGCGGCGAGCGCCAGGAGGGAGGTGGCGGCGGCGGCCAGACTGCGCAGAGGCAGAGGCGGCCGTTCCGCTCCCTGGGGTCCGCGACGGCACGGCACATCGACCTCCGGGTGGGGAAACACGGTCCATCCCGTCCACCCTGTGCCGCTTCACCACGCCACGCCCTGTTGTGCTGCCCCACACGGGTCAGCGGTCAAAATCGCCGCCCAGACCTTCACGGAACGTCACCATCGGTCGGCCCAGCCGTCCGATGCAACAGATCAGCACAGAAATGATCAGGTCAGGGCAAAGCGGAACACCTGATCCCACCGCCTCGCGGACCTGCGCGGTGGCGCGGACCGGACGGCGAGCTGGAACGGCCGACGCGGCACCCTCTATGCTTCACCACGCTTTCCCGCGTGGAACGGGCCCCTTCACGGGACCACCACCCGGCGGCCAGTTGGACCCCACCAGTTCACGACGACCTTCACAGCGGGAGCGAGCGGTGAGCGGAACCTCCGAAGGGCCCGGCGCCCCGGCGGGCACGGCCCCGGGCGCGCCCGCCGCGCCGGTCACGGAGCGTCATACGACGGCCCCGGTCGAGGGCGGTCCCTCCGGGGGCGGCCCAGCCCGGAGCGGCCCCTCCGGGGGCGGCCCCACCGCCTCCGAGCTGCGCGACTACCGGGCCGCCTTCAACGCCGCCACGCTCCCCATGGGCGTCGTCGACGGCCGGGGCCACCTCGTACGGGCCAACGAGGCGCTCTGCGGGCTGCTGGGGGCCCCGGCGGCGGCCCTCGCCGGACGGCAGGCGTGCGAGCTGCTCGACCTCGCCTCCGACGACCGCACCTGGCACGCCTACCGCGAGGTCCTCCTCGGCCGCCGTTCCCGGTTCCGCTGCACGCGCCGCCTCAAGCACCCCGACGGGCGTTCCCTGTGGGCCGAGATCACCGTCGTACCGATGACGGGAGCGTCGGCGACCGAGGCGGCCCGGGTGCTCCTGACGGTGGCGGACGTCAGCGACCGGCGCGAGCTCCAGGAGCGGCTGCGCCACCTCCAGATGCACGACCCGGTGACCCGGCTGCCCAACCGGACGCTGTTCTTCGAGCGTCTCGCCTCGGCCCTGGAGACCCCGCCGTACCAGGACGACTCCCTGCCGCCCCGGCAGCACGCCCGGATCGGCCTCTGCTACCTGGACCTGGACGGCTTCAAGGCGATCAACGACACCCTGGGCCACCGCACCGGGGACCGGCTGCTGGCCGCCGTCGCCGCCCGGCTCACCGACTGCGCCGAGAACGACGCCTCCCGCAACGCCGGCGGCAACCGGCTGGTGGCGCGCCTGGGCGGCGACGAGTTCGCGATCCTGGTCGAGGACTCGGCCGGCACCCGGGAGCTGACCGACCTGGCCCACTCCGTCCTCGCCGCGCTCCAGCAGCCGTTCGACCTGGCCGGGCAGCGGCTCTCGGTCTCCGCGTCGATCGGCGTGGTCGAGCGGACCGCGGCGGGCACCTCGCCCACCGGTCTGATGCAGGCCGCCGACACCACGCTGTACTGGGCGAAGGCGGACGGCAGGGCCCGCTGGACCCTGTTCGACCCCGAGCGCAACGCCCACCGCATGACCCGGCAGTCCCTCTCCTCGACGCTCCGGCCCGCCGTGGAGCGCGGGGAGTTCACGCTGGAGTACCAGCCGCTGGTCGGGATGGCGGACGGGGTGCTGCGCGGGGTCGAGGCGCTGGTGCGCTGGAACCATCCGCAGTTCGGCGTGCTGCCGCCGAATCGGTTCGTCCAGATCGCCGAGGAGGACGGCTCCATCGTCCAGCTCGGCCGGTGGGTGCTGCGCACCGCGTGCCGGCAGGCGCGGCGCTGGCAGCTGGACCACCCGGACGAGCCGCCGCTGTTCATCAGCGTCAACGTCGCCGTACGGCAGGTGTGGGACTCCGACCTGGTCGCCGACGTGGCCCAGATCCTGGCCGAGACGGAGCTCGCCCCCGGGCTGCTCCAGCTGGAGCTGACCGAGTCGGCGGTGATGGGCTCGGGCGGCCGTCCGCTGCGGGCGCTCCAGGCGCTGAGCGACATGGGCGTACGGATCGCCATCGACGACTTCGGGACGGGGTATTCGAACCTCGCCTACCTCAGCCGGCTCCCCGTCTCCGTGCTGAAGCTGGACGGGGCGTTCGTGAAGGGCTTCCGGTACGAGGACGGTACGCATCCCAGCCCCGCCGACGAGACGATTGTGGAGGCCATGGTGCAGCTGGCCCACCGCCTGGGCCTGACCGTCACCGCGGAGTGCGTCGAGACGGCGGGGCAGGCGGAGCGGCTGCGGCGGATCGGCTGCGACACCGGCCAGGGCTGGCTGTACTCCCGGGCGGTGGCGCCGGAGCAGATCGCCGGTCTGATCGGGTCCCGGCCGCTGGAGGGCTGACGCTCCCCGCGCCACCGGCCCCGGCCTCACCCGGCCGACCGGGGCCCAGCACGGTCTACGGAGCGGTCGGCAGGCCGTACGCGTCCGCGATCAGTTCATAGCTGCGCAGCCGCGCGTCCCCGCCGTGCGCGTTGGCGGTGATCATCAGCTCGTCGGCGCCGGTGCGCTTGGCCAGATCGTCCAGGCCGCCGCGGACCTCGTCGGCGGTGCCGTGGATGACGTTGGCGAGCCAGCCGTCGACGAACTCCCGCTCCATCGGGGAGAAGTCGTACGCCGCCGCCTCCTCGGGGCTCGGGATCAGCCCCGGCCGGCCGGTGCGCAGCCGGACCATGGACAGGGCCCCGGTCAGCACCTGGCGGCGGGCCTCGCGCTCGTCGTCGGCGGCCAGCGCCGAGACCCCGATCAGGGCGTACGGGGCGTCCAGCACGGCGGAGGGCCGGAAGGACTCGCGGTACAGGTCGAGCGCGGGAAGGGTGTTCTGCGCCGAGAAGTGGTGTGCGAAGGCGAACGGCAGGCCCAGCGTCCCGGCCAGCCGGGCGCTGAAGCCGGAGGAGCCCAGCAGCCAGACGGGCGGCCGGTGCGCGGACTGCACCCCGCCGGGCGCGGTCGCCTGGACCGGGCCCGGTACGGCGTGGATCCGGGCGTACGGGTGCCCGTCCGGGAAGTCGTCGTCCAGGAAGCGGATCAGCTCCATGAGCTGCTGCGGGAAGTCGTCGGCCCCTTCGTTGAGCCGGTCGCTGCGCCGCAGGGCAGCCGCCGTCGCCCCGTCCGTGCCGGGGGCGCGGCCGAGGCCCAGGTCGACGCGGCCCGGGGCCATCGCCTCCAGGGTGCCGAACTGCTCGGCGATCACCAGCGGGGCGTGGTTGGGCAGCATGACCCCGCCGGAGCCGAGCCGGATGCGCTCGGTGTGGGCGGCGATGTGCGCCAGGATCACAGCCGGGGAGGACGAGGCGACCCCGGGCATGGAGTGGTGCTCGGCGACCCAGTAGCGGTGGAAGCCGCGGCTCTCGGCGAGCTTCGCGATGTCCACGCCGGTGCGCAGGGCCTGGCTCGCCGTGCGGCCCTGCCCCACGGTGACCAGATCGAGCACGGACAGCGGAACGGCGGCCGTTCCGGCTGCGGCGCCCCGGATCCCGTCCCCGTCACTCGCGTCGCCCTTCGCGTCGCCGCTGGTCTCGTCGCCTCGGATCTCGTCCACGTGTCGGCCTCTCCCGGTGCTGCTGTCGTACGTCTGCGTATCGGAGAGATGGAACAGGAGGAAGACTCCGTTTATTCCGGCCGCCGGACATCCGGACCGGGCGCCGGGCGCCCGGACCGACCACCGGCCCCGGACCGGCCCCCGGCCACACGGACCGGCCGACCGCTACTCCCGCACCTCGATGCCCTTCGGCTCCAGCTTCCGCAGCACCGGCTCGCGGGTGGCGAACAGGGTGCCGAGCGTGGGGGCCCAGGTCCGGCGGTCGGCGAGGCGCAGCCCCTCCCACACCGTGACCTGGTTCGCCGTGAGGACGGGCTTGCCGAGCAGTTCCTCCAGCTCGGGAACGTACGCGGTGGTGTGCAGGGAGGTGTCCGGGATCAGCACCACCTCGGCGTCCGGGTGGTCCGCCTCCTGTGCCAGCCGCTTCACCTGTTCCGGGACCCAGGCCCCGGCCTCGGCGGACGAGCCGGCCCCGCCGGACACCGCCGCCACCACCTCGACACCCGCCGACGCCAGGAAGTCGACGAAGAGGCCGGTGACGTCCTCGGGGTAGGGCGCGGCGACGGCGACCCGGCCGGCCCCCAGCTCCCGCAGGGCGTGCCCGAAGCCGATGGAGGTGCTGGAGGCGGGCAGGCCGGCCGCCCGGGCGAGCGTGGCGACCTGCTCGTGGGCGCCTTCCCAGCCCTGCCCGAAGCTGCCGCCGCTGGAGGCCCAGAGCAGCGCCTCGGCCCCGGCGAGGCGCAGTTCCTCGACACCCTCGGCGATCCGGTCCGGCGCACCCTGCTCGCGCAGCGCGTCGGCCCGGTAGGCGTCCTCGCCGGCCTCGGTGGAGAACAGGGGCAGCCGGATGTCGGTGTCGAGCAGGATCTCGGTCCGTGGGAAGTCGTCCTCGGCGGCGTGGCCCGGATAGAGGAGTCCGACGGTCGTCATGTCCACCCTTCCTGTGCGTCGACGGCTCGCCGCGCGGCGGACGGGCCCGTCAGGGGGCCGCGGCGGCCCTCCGGGCGTTCCGGCGGCCGTGACCGCGCGACCGGTCACTCTTGCCCCGACTTGTTCCCAGTATTCCCCCGGCCGGGCACCGGGGCGCGCGGCCGGGCCTCGTTGACGCGGGGGTGACCTGCTGCGAGCGTGGGCGATCCGTAGTCCCGTTCCGTCGCGGAGGGCCGACCAGCGATGCCGGATCCCGTCCTGCTCGTCCTCGACGCCGAACCGTCCCCGCGGCTCGGCCGGCTGACCGGCCGGGCGGACGTGCGGTACGCGAACGCCGCCACGCTCGCCGGGCTGCTCCCGGCCGCCGACGCACTGCTGGTGTGGGACTTCGCCTCGGACGCGGTACGGGAGGCCTGGCCGGGCCCCGGCCGGCGGCCGCGCTGGGTGCACACGGCGAGCGCGGGCGTGGACCGGCTCCTCTGCCCGGAGCTGGTCGCCTCCGACACCGTCCTCACGAACGCGCGGGGGATCTTCGAGCGGCCGATCGCGGAGTACGTGGCGGGGCTGGTGCTGGCGATGGCCAAGGATCTGCCCACCACCCTCGCCCTCCAGCGGGAGCGGCGCTGGCGCCACCGCGAGGGGCAGCAGGTCGCCGGAGCGCGGGCGGTGGTCGTGGGGGCGGGGCCGGTCGGCCGGGAGATCACCCGGCTGCTGCACGGCCTGGGGGTCACGGTGGCCCTGGTGGGGCGGACCGCCCGGCGCACCATCCACGGGGCGGCGGATCTGGACCGGCTGGCGGCGCGGGCGGACTGGGTGATCGGCGCGGCCCCGCTGACCGAGTCGACGCGGTCCCTGTTCGACAGCCGCTTCTTCGGTCTGCTCCAGCCCTCGGCACGGTTCATCAACGTGGGGCGCGGGGCGAGCGTGGTGCAGGCCGACCTGGTGGACGCGCTGCACCGCCGGTGGTTCGCGGGCGCGGCGCTCGATGTGTTCGAGGACGAACCACTGGGCCCGGACAGCCCGTTGTGGGACGTGCCGGGGCTGCTGATCTCACCGCACCTGAGCGGGGACACGGTGGGGTGGCGGGACCGGCTGAGCGAGCAGTTCGTCGCGATGTACGAACGCTGGGCGTCGGGTGAGCCGTTGCCGAACGTGGTCGACAAGCGACGCGGCTACGTCCCTTCCTCCGACCTCGACGCCTGATCGGCGACGGCTGATCCCAGAAGTGGCTGATGCGGAGTCATGAAGTCTCCGTGACGGGGGAACACGCCCCGCGCACCCTTGGTCGCACTCCGCCCTCCTTCGGGCACGGGAAGGTCACCTTCCGGCCACTGTTGGGTTACATGCCTCCGGCTCCCCGCATAGACGTACGGGAGCGGGCAGGCGCTCACCCTGTCCGGACTGTTCGACCTCCAGGAGATTGCGAACCATGGCTGAATTCCCGAACCTGTCCCGCCGGGGTTTCCTCAACCGATCGGCGGCCGTGGGCGGCCTCCTCGTCGTTCCCGGCCTCCTCACCGCGTGCAGCAAGACCGACGCCGGCTCCGCGACCGGCGAGGGCGCTCTGGAGAAGCTCCGCAAGCAGGGCTTCGTCCGGGTGGCGTACGCCAACGAGGCCCCGTACGGCTACCTGGAGGGCAAGGAGCTCAAGGGCGAGGCCCCGACGCTGCACCGGGAGATCTTCCAGGCCCTCGGGGTGGACGAGCTGAAGCCGACGCTCTCCGAGTGGGACGGGCTGATCCCGGGGCTCCAGGCCGGGAAGTACGACGTGGTCAGCGCGGGCATGGCCATCACCCCGGAGCGCTGCGGCAACGCGATCTTCTCCGAGCCGGAGTTCATCTCGCCGACCGCGCTGATGGTGAAGAAGGGCAACCCGAAGAAGGTCACCGACCTGGTCTCCGCGAAGGAGGCGGGGATCACCGTCGGCGTGATGTCGGGTGCGGTCGAGGGCAGTTACGCCAAGGGCGCGGGCATAGCCGAGGACAAGATCAAGACCCTGCAGAAGCCGCAGGACGGGGCCGACGCCGTCAAGGGCGGCCGGATCGACGCCTTCCTGCTCACCGGCATCTCGCTGCGCTGGCTGGCGAAGACCAACCCGGACACCGAGGTCACCGAGCCGTTCGTGCCGGAGATCGACGGCAACGCCCAGTTCTCGCCGGGCGGGGCGGTGTTCCGCAAGGGCAACGAGGATCTGCGGGACTCCTTCAACCGCGAGCTGAAGAAGATCGTCTCCGACCGCTCCCGCTATGTGCAGCTGCTGGAGCCGTACGGGTTCGGGGAGTCGGAGATCCCGCCGGAGGACCTGAAGACCGCTGATCTGTGCAAGGGCTGACGGGGCGGACGCGCACGCATGAGTGACTTCTTCTCCCTCCTCTTCGAGGAGTTCCCCAGAGTCCGGTCGGGCCTGTGGGTGACGCTCCAGGCCACGGTCCTGGGCGCGCTGCTCGCGGGAGTGCTGGCCTTCGCGCTCGGGCTGATGGCGGGCAGCCGGCTGCTCCTGGCCCGCGGGTTCTCCCGGGTGGTCGTGGAGTTCTTCCGGGGCACCTCCCTCTACATCCAGCTGTTCTGGCTCTACTACGCGATGCCGCTGGTGACCGGCTACGAACTGACCCCCGTCATCTGCGGGGTGGTCGCGTTCGGCCTCAACTTCGGTGCCTACGGGGCCGAAGTGGTGCGGGGCGCGATCAACTCCGTACCGCGCGGGCAGTACGAGGCGGCGATCGCGCTCAACCTCAGCCCGTCCAGGCGGCTGTGGAAGGTGATCCTGCCGCAGGCCTGGGTGCAGATGATCCCGAGCTTCACCAACCTGCTCATCCAGCTCCTGAAGGCGACCCCGCTGCTGTGGCTGATCTCGGCCGCCGATCTGATGACGGTGGTCCAGCAGCTGCGCGACCGCACCGGTGAGACCCTCACCGCCTATCTGACCCTGCTGGCCGCCTACTTCGTGCTGGCGTACGCCCTGACGATGCTGATGAATCTGCTGGAGCGGAGCGCCAAGCGGCGGCTCGGCCTGGACACCGGCGCGAAGAGCCTGTTCAAGAGCCGCAGCGCATCCCCGACCGCCGTGGGAGGTACCCGGTGAACGGCTTCGACTGGAACGCCGTCGGGGAGTCCCTGCCGCTCCTGCTGGAGGGGTTCCGGATCACCCTGCTCGCCACCGTGCTCGGCACCCTGGTGGCGGCCGTGCTGGGGCTGGCCGTCGCGGTGGCCGGGCGCGCGCCGAGCGCGTTCGTGACGGTCCCGGTGCGGGTCGTCACGGAGTTCGTCCGCTCCACCCCGCTGCTGGTCCAACTGGTGGGTGCGGCGGCCCTGTTCAACACGGTGGAGCCGCTGTACATCGGCATCGCGGTGCTGGGCGTCCACTACGCCGCGTACACCTCCGAGGTCTACCGGGCCGGGATCGACGGCGTGCCCAAGGGCCAGTGGGAGGCGTGCCGCGCGCTGTCGCTGTCGCCCCGGCGCACCTGGCAGGCCGTGATCCTTCCGCAGGCGGTGCGCAACGTGCTGCCCGCGCTCGGGAACTACGCGATCTCGATGTTCAAGGAGACGCCGTTCCTCGCCGTGATCACGGTGCAGGAGATGGTCTTCGAGGCCCGCTTCTACGGGGCCGAGAACTTCGCGTACACCGAGGTGTTCACCCTCGCCGGCCTGATCTTCCTGGTCGCGAGCTACCCCACGTCGCTGTTGATGAGAAAGCTGGAGAAGCGCCTTGGCCACTGAACCCCTCCCCCTGAAGAAGACGGATTCGCGGGGGCCGGCCGCAGCTCCCGAGGACGCCGCCCCGACAGCGGCACGCACGGGCGAGCCGCTGGTGCGGTTCGACAAGGTGGTGAAGCGCTACGGCGACCATGTCGTCCTGGACGAGCTGGACTTCACCGTGGACCGCGGCGAGCACGTCACCCTGATCGGGCCCAGCGGCTCGGGCAAGACGACGATCCTGCGGCTGCTGATGACGCTGGAGAAGGTCAGCGGCGGGGTGATCTGGGTCGACGGCTCCCCGCTGACCCACCTACGCACCCCGGACGGTTCGCTGAAGCCCGCGGGCGAGAAGCAGCTGCGGGAGTCCCGGAAGAAGATCGGGATGGTCTTCCAGCAGTTCAACCTCTTCCCGAACATGAAGGTGATCGAGAACATCACCGAGGCCCCGGTCAGCGTGCTGGGCAGGAGCCGCGAGGAGGCGGAGACCCGGGCCCGGGAGCTGCTGGACCTGGTCGGGCTCTCGGCGAAGGTCGACGCCCACCCCTCCCAGCTCTCCGGGGGCCAGCAGCAGCGGGTCGCCATCGCCCGCGCGCTCGCCATGGAGCCGGAGATCCTGCTGCTGGACGAGGTGACGTCCGCGCTCGACCCGGAGCTGGTCGCGGGTGTGCTGGAGCTGCTGGGGGACATCGCCCGCAACACCGACATCACCATGCTCTGCGTGACCCACGAGATGAACTTCGCCCGGGACGTCTCGGAGAAGGTCCTGATGTTCGACGCGGGTCGGGTCGTGGAGTCCGGATCCCCGGAGAAAATCTTCTCCGATCCGTCGCACGAACGCACGCGCGAATTCCTCAACGCGGTGCTGTGACCTCGGAGTTGAGCCACTGCCCATGACGTTGGCATATGCCAGACGGGTGCGCCCCAGATGACAGCCCCGGGGCGCCCCCACTGACTCGTCAACTGCCGCCCCGCGGGGCAGTTCCGGCGGCTATCGTGGGGCGAAAGCTTGCGGTCACAACCTGGTAGGGGGACACCGTGGCGTTGAAGCCCGAGCCGACCGCACCGTTCCACTCGGTGCAGTACGCCCTGCGCGTGCTCGAAACGGTCTCCAAACACGGCAACGGTGTGACCGATGCCCAGATCTCCCGCGAGACCGGGCTGCCGACCGGCCACCTCGCCTCCCTGCTCCTCACGCTGCGCCGCGAGGGGTATGTGGAGCAGGTCAGCGACGGCGCGTACGTCATCGGCGCCTCGCTGCTGCTGCTCGGCTCCGGGGCGGCCCGCCGCCAGGCCCTGGAGGACCGCCTCCAGCTCACCCTCACCGAGCTGCGCGACTCCGTCGGCGCGGCCGTCTACCTCAGCCGGTACGTCGACGGCGAGGTCAGCGTGACCCAGGTCGCGGACGGGCCGCTCACGCCCGCGGTCAACGAGTGGGTGGACTTCCGCTCCTCGGCGCACGCCAGCGCGGTCGGCAAGTGCCTGCTGGCGCAGCTCGACCACGACGGGCGGCGCGATCACATCTCCCGGCACCGGACGGCGCGGCTCACCTCGCGGACGATCACCGACGAGAAGATCCTCTTCTCCCAGCTGGACGCCCAGTCCGCCACGGTCCCGGTGCTGGATCTCCAGGAGTACGCGGTGGGCACCGTCTGCGCGGCCGTGCCGCTGACGGCCGGCTCCGCCGCGGGCTGCCTCGCCCTGTCGCTGCCGATCGAGGACGCGCACCGGCTGCGGTCGGCGGCCGAGACGCTGAGCCGCCGGGCGGCGCCGGTGCTGCTGTCGCTGGCGCTGTAGGGCCCCCGGGCCGAGGGTGTCATCAGCACCCCTGAGGACCAGGTATTATTTTCGAGTCAGCAGGCGCCGTTAGCTCAGTTGGTTAGAGCAGCTGACTCTTAATCAGCGGGTCCGGGGTTCGAGTCCCTGACGGCGCACGACACGCAGTGGGCGGTCTCCTTCACCGGAGCCCGCCCACTGTGCTTTTTCCCTGATCACAGCGGTCTGCCCCGCTCCGCGTACTGCGCGAGCAGGGCCCCGAGCCGCTCGGCGTCCAGCGGTACGTACACGCCGTCGCCGCCCCGGTCCCACCAGACCGGGTCCGGGCAGCGGAAGCCCTCCCGGCGCAGCGCCACCCGGTGGATCTTGTTCGTCGCGGTGACCGGCATCCGGTCGAGAATCCTCACGAACCGGGGCGCCATCTTCGTCCCCAGGTCCGGCTGGGCGCGCAGGAACGCGGCGAAGGCCGCCGGGTCGAAGGCCGCGCCCGCCCGGAGCGCCAGGGCGGCCATCACCTGGTCGCCGGTGACCGGGTCCGGGACCGCGTAGACGGCGGAGGCGGCCGCCTCCGACCAGCGGGCCAGGATGCTCTCGATCGTCGCGGCGGCCAGGTTCTCGCTGTCGACGCGGAGCCGGTCGTCGGTGCGGCCCGCGAAGTAGAGGAAGCCCTCGGCGTCGCGGTAGAAGAGGTCCCCGGTCCAGTACCAGCCGTGCCGGGCCCGCTCCGCGTCCGCCGCCGGGTTGCGCCAGTAGCCCTCGAAGGGCGTCGGGCCCCGGTTGACCAGCTCGCCGATCGCCTCGTCCCCGTTGAGCAGCCGCCCGCCCTCGCCGAAGCGGGCCGGAGGCCGCACCGCGCCGCTCTCCGGGTCGACGACGGCGAGGTCGTCGCCCGGGGCGGCCCGGCCGATCGCGCCCGGCGGGGCGTCCGGGCTGTGCTGGATGGCCGCGCCGCCCTCGGAGGAGCCGTAGCCCTCCACGAGCCGCACCCCGAACCGCTCCCGGAACCGGGCCGCGTCCACCGCCCCGGCCTCGGTCCCGAAGCCCAGGCGCAGCGGGTGGTCCCGGTCGTCGGGACGCTCGGGGGTGGCGAGCAGATACTGCACGGCGCGCCCCACATAGGTGAAGTACGTCGCCCCGTAGGCGCGTACGTCGTCGAGGAAGGCGGAGGCGGAGAAGCGGGGGCGCAGCGCTATCGCGGCTCCGGCGGCGAGCGCGGGGGCCCAGTCGGCGAGCACGGCGTTGCCGTGGAACATCGGCATGCAGATGTAGTGGGTGTCACAGGGCCGTACGCCGAAGTGTCCGGCGAGGGAGGCCCCCGCTCCGGCGAGCCGGCCCTGCGTGCAGATCGCGGCCTTGGGCGCGCCGGTGGAGCCGGAGGTGAAGTAGAGGAGCATGCGGCTGTCGGGGCCGACCGGAGCGACGACGGCGTCGCCGGGGCGTGCGCCCGCGTAGGGGGCGAGCAGGGCGGCGTACGCCTCGGTGTCGGTGACCAGGACCCGTACGCCCGGCAGCTCCAGGTCCGCGAGGAGCGGCAGGTGGGCGCGCTCGGTGATCAGGACCGATGCTTCGGTGTGCAGGATGTCGCGCGCCAGCTCGGGGCCGCGCCGGGTCGGGTTGATTCCCGCGACGGCGGCCCCGGCCAGGGCCGCCGCGCTGAGCCACAGCGGGAACTCAGGGGTGTTGTCGAGCAGCACGCCGAGGTGCGGCTCGCCGCCCGGTGGCAGCAGATCCGCGAGGAGCGCCGCCCGTGCGGCGGCGCCCTCGACCACCTGGTGATGACTGAGCACGGTGGGGCCGTGCTTCAGGGCGGGCCGGTGGTCACCCCATTGACGTCGTACGAGCTCCGCGACGGTGCCGGTACTCCTCATGGCGCCGCACGATAGCTGATGAAGCGTCAGAACTTAACGTCGGAGCAGGCGTAGAACGCGTTGGTGGTGTCCGCGACGTTCCACACGGCGAGGATGATGTGCTTGCCGCTCTTCTGGGTGGGGATCGTGCCCTGGTGCGTCAGCGTGGCCGGCGGCTGCTGGTTGCCGTAGGGCACGGTCATGAAGGGCTGCGATTCGAGCGCGGCCCGGGTGAGCGGCTTGGTGGAGTCCCAGCCGTTCTTGGTGATGTAGTAGCGGAAGTCGCTGGTGGAGTGGCGGGCGGTGAACTGCCAGCGGAAGTTGTAGCCCTGTCCGCCGGTGACCTGCGTGGCGGGCCAGTTGCCGCCTCTGGGGTCGTCGAGCTGGGCGAACTGCCCGTTGCCGCCGGAGCAGATCTTGCCGTCCGCCGGTCCTGCCGCCGGGAAGCCCTTGGGCCCCTCGACGCTCTGCGGCTCCCACTGGATGTTGCCGCAGCCGGTCACCGTGCCGTTGGCACAGAGCTTCTGACGGCTGATCGGGGTGTCCGTGTAGCCGTGGCTGCTGGCGGTGTTGGTCGCGAGCACCGAAACGCCCGCTATCGCCAGGCCGATCACGGCCGCGCTTGCCTTTTTCCGCATGGGCTGTCGCTCCTCTAGAACGTGGGGGAGGTTCCATGAGCACTGCTCGACTGCTGCGCGCTTGGTACGTGGTGCCGTGCGTGACGCGGATGCTGCGGTCTAGACCAAGCCCTAGATTATTGACGCGGCGTGAACATGTCCAGACCAATGAGCTTCATATTCCGGCGGCATCCGAAGCGGCCGCGGGTCTCCCCCGGGACCTCAGGCCCCGTCCCCTCCCCCACTGCGACCCGTGTAGAAGGCGACCGTCAAGTCCTTGACGAGCGCCTTGCGTTCGTAGTCGTCGAGCTCGACGATGCCGCGCGTGGTGAGCCGGTTGACGGTGTCGTCGACCGCGTCCACCACGGAGGTGAGCACGCTGTCGCGGTGCCTGGAGTCGATCGCGGCGATCCGCCGCCGCTGCATCGCCGCCGCGACCTCGGGGGCGTACTCGATGCCGGTCGGCTGCGCCGAGTAGACCTCCACGCCCACGGGTTCGCAGTCCGCCTTCAGCATCCGGGTCAGCGCGTCGCCGACCGCCTCCGCGTCGCGCAGGGTCGGGGCGTCCTCGTGGAACGCGTCGGCGGGCAGTTGCGAGAGGACCCGGGCCATCGCCGCCTCGACCTGGGCGCTCAGGTACGCCTCGTGGTCCTCGATGCCGAGGACGGCCCGGACCGTGTCCTTGATCCGCCACACCACGAGGACGACCACGCGCAGCGCGGTGCCGTTCGCGTCCACGGCGGGCAGGGGTTCGCTGCGCCAGTGCCGCAGGCGTACGTCGACGCGGCGGCGCAGCAGCAGGGGCGAGACCCAGACGAGGCCGGTGCGCCGGACGCTGCCCCGGTAGTCGCCGAAGAGCGTCAGCACCCACGCGTACCCGACCCGGCCCCGGCCGAGGCCGCCGAGCGCGAGGAGCACCGCGGTGGCGAGGAGGGCGAGCAGGGCCCAGGCGCCGACGCCGACGCCGAGGTCGGGCCGGGGGGTGAGGCCGACGGCGCTCTGCCAGGCGGCGGGCAGCGCGCCGCGCCACCACAGGACGGCCAGCGCACCCGCGGTTCCGGCCGCACCGGCGAGGAGGGCGGCGTAGCCGGACAGGGCGGGCCCGGGCCGTTCGGCGAGCCGGGGGTCGGCGACCGGGGCGGGCCGGGTCGACGGCCGCACCCGCGTCTGCGGCGAACGCGGCACGGGGGGCCGCCGGGTGGCGGGCGTGCGGTCCCCTGCATCGGGGCGGCGGACGACGGCCGCGGGCAGCGCCGTCGCTTCGGCCGGCTCCTGGGCGTCACGGAAGAGGAGGTGTACGGGGATGGAGGCGGTGGTCTCGTTGGCGATGACGGAGTGGCGGCGGCCGGGGGACGAGGAGACCGTCGCGGTGGCCGGGGCGGTCGCGGTGGTCTGCGACGCGGGGGCGGGGGCGGGGCCGGGTACGGGCACGGAGAAGGTGGCCGAGGCGGCCCGGTCGCCGGGGGCCAGGTCCAGGACGAGGTCCAGCTCGGTGTCCGGTCCGGGGTTGTCCACGGCCCCCTGGGCAGAGGTGTCGCGGGCTGCCGGCTCGGCCTTCCCGTCCTCGCGCTTCGTCGTCCCCGGCTCGGCCCCGTACGACGGGTGCGGGGTCCACTCCGCCGAGGGTTCCGGCCTCAAACGCCGGACGGGCTTGAGGTGGAGGTTCCCGTCGAGCGGTACGGGGCGCGTGGGGGCGGGACGGTCCGGGGCCGGCCCGAGGTGCAGGCCCACGCTCGGTGCCTCCGGGGCACCGGGCGGGGGCGACGAGGACGGGACCCTGCCACCGTCGGGCGCGGGCGCAGCGTCCGGCGCGGGCTCGGCCTTCCGCCGTGGCGGGAGCTCACCGGCCGCCGCTCGTGCGGGACCGGCGTCCGGAGCGGGCGCGGGCCCGGGCTCGGCGTCCCGCCGGGGCGGCAGCTCACCGCCCCGCGGCGTCACCGCCCTGTCGGCGACCGGGCCGAACAACGGAGGCGGAGTCGCACCGCCCCGCGACGTGTCCGCCTTCTCGGCGACCGGGCCGAACAGCGGCGGCGGGGTCCCCCTGCCCGGTGGGGCGAAGAGGGACGGGGGGATCTGGTCGTCCAGGGAGTGGGGGGTGGGAGTGGGGGTGGTGCTGGTGCGGGGGGTGTGGTCGTTGTTGGGGGTCACCGGTTCCCGATTCCTTTCCGTCACGTCGTCACGTCCGTCACGCGAAGAGCCGGCGCCAGGTCTCCGGCCCCGGGTAACCATCGGCCGCACCGCCGCGCCAGCCCTGGGCCCGCTGGAACGCCTCGACGTTGCGGCGGTCGGCCTCGGTCCAGCGCGGGTCGGGGCCCGACGCGTAGTGCTTGCCGTATCCCTTCTTCACCAACTGTTTGCCGAGCCGGTCGACATGGCTGTTGGACTGACCCGGCTTGAAATAGCCGCGTCCGGGGAACGCGACGGCCGTATTCGGGCGCCCGCCCGCGCCGGCGGCCGGAATGTTCCGGCCGCCGCCGGTGGTCAGCAGCCGCCAGGTGTGCGGGCCCGGGATGCCGTCGGCCTCTTTGCCCCGCCAGCCTTGTGCCTGCTGGAACGCCTGGGTCGCCCGCCGGTCGGCCGTTCCCCAGACCGGCCCGGGGCCGACCGCGTAGAACCGCTTGCCGCCCCGCTCGACCAGCATCTGGCCGAGCCGGGTGACGTCCTTGTTGTCGGCTCCGGGGCCGAACCGCTGGGCCCCGGGGAAGGCGGTGGAGGACCCGGCGCCGGGCGATCCGCCCGTGACGCCCTTGTAGCGGTAGGCCACGTAGCGGTCGGAGTTGTTCCAGTACGCCAGGGGCGTCGACTGCTTCCGCGTCCGCGGGCGCGCCTGCTCGTAGGCGACGTAGTGGGTGCGTGCGCTGTCGGTCCAGCCGCCGAAGATCGTGACGTGCGAGCCCTTGGAGGGGTCGGCCGGGTTGTGGAAGAGGAGGATGTCGCCGGGCTGGAGGTCGGCGCGGGCGATCCGGGTCCCGTAGGCGGCGAGACTGCCGGTCCACTCGTTGCTGCCGAGGTTCCAGGCCATCGACACATAGCCGGAGCAGTCCTGGCGGTAGCCGTCCGACCAGTACTTCTCCATGCTGTACGGGACCTTCGCGGTCACCCACGTCTTGGCCCGGGCGATGATGTCGGCCCGGGTCGTCTTGGGCGCGGCCGCTCCGGCGGACGGCGGGCCCGAGGCGCCGGTGCCCCGCAGCGGGCCCTTCTCGCCCTGCGGGGTCGCCGGCTCCGGGTCTGCCTCCCCGTCGGCGTGCGGGGCCCAGGGCGCGTGGCCCACGGCCGCCGCCGCGTCGGCGGCTCCGCAGGAGAGGACCACCCCGGCGGCCGTGGCCAGCACCAGGGCGCGCCGCGCGCCGTGCGCGGCGGGATGGCCGCCGCGCCGCACCGGCAGGGCTGTGGCGGCGGAGCGCCGCCGCACGGCGCACCCCGCGCATCCGCAGTCGATGGCGGGTTCGTACTCCTCGAAGACCGGCACACTCATGCGATTCCCCTCCGCACTCGTCATTCGTCAAGATCTTTGGGCGCAGCCGCAACGGTCGTCAGCGTCTTAACCTCTCCCGACATATCGCATTTTGACGGAACAAAGGAAAAAAACGACTATCCGACAGGGCGTGGCGTCCAGTAAATGGTTCGGAGCATCCCGGCGCGTCGGGTAAAGTTCTCCAGGTCAGCAGGCGCCGTTAGCTCAGTTGGTTAGAGCAGCTGACTCTTAATCAGCGGGTCCGGGGTTCGAGTCCCTGACGGCGCACGCACAGTCAAAGCCCCCTCACGTTCCGTGAGGGGGCTTTGATCATTCCCCGTCCGGCATCCGGTGACACCCCCAGGCCGCACACGCACAGCTACACACCCGACTCCGGACCGTGGCGCCACGGTCACGCAGCAGTAGTGAAGCGTGCGGCGAGCGCGGTTCTCCACTTCGTCACATCCCCTCCATAACCTGGGGCCAAATCGTGCGTATGACCGGCAAACAGTCCGTTTCACCCTTGCGATCGCGTTCGGTGTCGGACAATCTGTCTGGGGGTCGTGGGCCCCAAGGGGGCTGCTGATCCGTACAGTTGGCACAGCAGAGCGTGACGTTCCGGTTGTTCGCACCGCGGGGTGGGGGTCCCGCTCGGGGGCGGACACCGAGAGGGCGTCATGCAACCGGAAGGCTGCCGATCCGTGTCTGTGGGGGCGGTGGCTTGCCACCGTGTGCGTGCCCGGTGAAGAGCGGGGGCCCACCACGCACGACGAGAGAGACCGAACAGTCACGCACCAGCATGCGTGCGGGGGGATGTACCCATGACGTCGACGCCGCCAGGCGACCGGCAGGAGAACGACGCTTCCCGGACGACACAGCTCCGGATACTGCCGCGGGCAGGGACGGCGCGGCGACGCGCCAAGCAGGAGCTGCCGCGCTACGACTACGAGCACTACAGCCGGCTCGCCGGACCGCTGACGCAGCCCCCCGCGGGCACGCCGTACCAGGTCCAGTACCGCTCGCTCATATCCCAGGAGCCGCACCGCGTGCGCGCGGCGCTCCTGCTCGGCGCGGCCCCCCTCGTCTCGCTCGGCCTCTTCGCCTGGCTGATGCAGCCCAGCCACTGGACGGACCGCGACCCGAACCTGGACAACGACCTCCTGCTGGTCCTCGACATCGTCATGCTGGTCTCGATCGGCCTGATCGAGCTGTTCCGCACGATGAACGTCCTCTCCAACGCACACGCCACCCTGGTCGCCCGCGACCCGGTCCCGGTGGTCCCGGAGAGCGGCACCAAGGTCGCCTTCCTCACCTCCTTCGTGCCCGGCAAGGAACCGCTGGAGATGGTCACGAAGACGCTGGAGGCGGCCGTCAGGATCCGCCACCGCGGACTGATGCACGTCTGGCTGCTGGACGAGGGCAACGACCCGGCGGTGAAGGAGGTCTGCGCCCGGCTCGGCGTGCACCACTTCTCCCGCAAGGGCGTGGCGCACTGGAACCAGGCCAAGGGCCCGCACCGCGCCAAAACGAAGCACGGCAACTACAACGCCTGGCTGGACGCGCACGGCGGCGACTACGACTTCTTCGCCTCGGTGGACACCGACCACATCCCGATGGCGAACTACCTGGAGCGGATGCTCGGCTACTTCCGTGACCCGGACGTCGGCTTCGTCATCGGCCCGCAGGTCTACGGCAACTACGACACCTTCGTCACCAAGGCCGCCGAGTCGCAGCAGTTCCTCTTCCACGCCCTGATCCAGCGCGCGGGCAACCGCTACGGCTCGCCCATGTTCGTCGGCACGAGCAACGCGGTCCGCATCTCGGCGCTCAAGCAGATCGGCGGGCTGTACGACTCGATCACCGAGGACATGGCCACCGGCTTCGAGATCCACCGCCACCGCAACCCGGCCACGGGCAAGAAGTGGCGTTCGGTCTACACCCCGGACGTGCTGGCCGTCGGCGAGGGCCCGACCGCGTGGACGGACTTCTTCACCCAGCAGCTGCGCTGGTCGCGGGGCACCTACGAGACGATCATCGGGCAGTTCTGGAAGGGCTTCGGGACCATGCCGCCCGGCAAGCTGTTCAACTACACGATGATGATCATCTTCTATCCCATGTCGGCGCTGAACTGGATCCTGGCGGCTCTCAGTTGCGCGCTGTTCCTCGGCATGGGTGCCTCCGGTGTCCAGATCGACCCGACGATCTGGATGATGCTGTACGGCAACGCCTCCGCGCTCCAGATCGGCCTGTACATCTGGAACCGCCGCCACAACGTCTCGCCGCACGAGCCCGAGGGCTCCGGCGGCCTGGCCGGCATGGTGATGTCCGCGCTCTCCGCGCCGATCTACGCCCGCTCCCTGATGGACGCGGTGCTGCGCCGCAAGAGCTCGTTCGTGGTGACCCCCAAGGGCGACTCGTCCAGCCCGGACACCCTGTTCGGCACCTTCCGCATCCATCTGTTCTTCATCGCCGTCTTCGGCGCCTCGATGATCTCCTCCTTCTTTCTCGGCCGCAGCCACCCCGCGATGGTCACCTGGGCCACGCTGGCGCTGCTGATCACCGCGGCGCCGATCATCGGCTGGCGGTACACGATCCGTGCCGAGGAGAAGAAACGCCGGGCGGGCGGAGGATCGCACGGCAGCAGCGGACCGGCCCCGGACTCGATGCCCCAGCCCCTGCCGGGAGCGCCCGGCAACGACCAGACCATGCAGATCGCCCTTGGGGGACGTAAGAAATGAAGTACCGTCCGAGCCGCCGTACCCGCCGCCTGGCGATCAGTACGGCGGTGGTTCTCGCGCTCGCGGGGGCGAACGGGCCGTGGCTGTACCGCTTCAGCACCGAGCGCTATCACGAGTACCGGATCAACCAGCCGGATTACCTGGCGGCAAACGGCCACTGGGACTTTCTGGACGTCCCCTCCGAGCACCGGATCAACACGATCCACGCGGCGCTGCTGCACACCGGCAAGGTGCTGCTCGTCGCGGGCTCCGGGAACAACCAGAAGAACTTCGACGCGAAGAGCTTCCGCTCGGTGCTGTGGGACCCGAAGACGAACGTCTTCAAGGACATCCCCACCCCCAAGGACATGTTCTGCGCCGGGCACACCCAACTGCCCGACGGCAAGCTCCTCATAGCCGGCGGCACCAAGCGCTACGAGAAGCTCCAGGGCGACGTCACCAAGGCCGGCGGCCTGATGATCGTCCACAACGAGAACCCGGACAAGCCGATCACCCTGCCCGCGGGCACCCGGTTCACCGGCAAGAAGAACGGCAGGACGTATCTCTCCAAGGACCCGGTCCTGGTGGAGAAGGCCACCAAGGTCTTCGACAAGCAGACCGGCGCGTTCCTGCGCAACGACCCCGGGCTCGGCCGGATCTACGTCGAGGCGCAGCAGACCGGCAAGAAGTACGAGTCCGGCACCGAGGACAACTACCGGGTGGCGGGCCTGTCCGGCTCGGACACCCGCAACGTCTACGGCATCGCGCAGAAGCTGGCCCTGGACAAGAAGGACTTCCAGGGGATCAAGGAGGCCTTCGAGTTCGATCCGGTCGCGGAGAAGTACATCCCCGTCGACCCGATGAACGAGGCCCGCTGGTATCCGACCCTGACGACGCTGGAGGACGGCAAGGTCCTCGCCCTGTCGGGCCTGGACGAGATCGGGCAGATCGTCCCGGGCAAGGACGAGATCTACGACCCGGCGACCAAGGAGTGGGAGTACACCGGCATCGTCCGGAAGTTCCCCACCTATCCGGCGGTCTTCCTGCTGAACGACGGCAAGCTGTTCTACTCCGGCTCGAACGCCGGATACGGTCCGGCGGACGTGGGCCGCGACCCGGGCGTCTGGGACCTGTCGACGAACACGTTCGAGAAGATCCCCGGTCTCGGCGACCCGGACCAGATGGAGACCTCGGCCACCGTGCGGCTGCCCCCGGCCCAGGACGAGAGGTTCATGGTGATCGGCGGCGGCGGCGTCGGCGAGTCGGAGAAGTCCAGCGAGAAGTCCCGGCTGGTCGACCTCCAGAAGAAGAAGCCGCGGTTCACCGACGGCGCGTCCCTCTCCGAGGGCACCCGCTACCCCAGCGCGTCCCTGCTGCCCGACGACTCCCTGCTGGTCACCGGCGGCTCCGGCGACTACCGGGGACGCGGCGGCTCGGACGTGCTCCAGGCCCGGCTGTACGACGCGAAGAGCGACACGTACCAGCAGGTCGCGGACCCGGCGGTCGGCCGGAACTACCACTCGGGTTCGGTGCTGCTGCCGGACGGCCGGGTCATGATCTTCGGGTCGGACTCGCTCTTCTCCGACCAGGCCAACACCCGGCCCGGCGTCTTCGAGCAGCGCATCGAGATCTACACCCCGCCCTACCTCTACCGGGACTCCCGGCCGGAGCTGACGGCCGGGCCCAAGAAGATCGAGCGCGGCTCCACTGGCCTGTTCACCACGCAGCACGCCTCGAAGATCACCTCGGCGAAGCTGATGCGGCCCTCGGCGGTCACCCATGTCACCGACACCGACCAGCGCACGATCGCCCTGGACATGAAGAAGTCGAAGGACGGGATCACCGTCACCGTGCCGGAGAACCGGTCGCTGGTGCCGGCCGGTTGGTACATGCTCTTCGTCACCGACGACCAGGGCACCCCGTCGGAGGGCATGTGGGTGGAGGTGCCCGCATAGGGGCGCGTACCTCCGCACACGCACACGGCGAGAAGGCCGCGTTCCGGAAGAGGCTCTCTTCCGGAA
>NZ_JBHXPF010000027.1:0-50488 GCF_042718715.1 Streptomyces sp. NPDC058576
GGTGCGGTGCCAAGTCGCATGCCCGGTTCGGGAAGCGGCTCCGGGGAAACGGGCCGGTCGAAAGACCGGAACCGCGCCCCGGGCCGACTTCACCAACAGGACACGGGCACCCTGCGCTGACCTGGGCACTGGCACAAAGATTCGAACACACGATCTAATAAGGGTGTGGACGCCTACCCCTATCCCGAAGGCCTGATCGAAGTACAACGGCAGTGGCACGCCACCTACCGCGCTCTCGCCGCACCCCGCCCGCCTCACGCCGCCGAGTTGCGCCGCCTCCTGCTCCTGCTGTCCGTCCGGATCCACTGGCACCCCTGGTGGTCCACCCCGGCCGGGCGGTCGCCCGCTGCGCGGGTGGAGCTGCGCCGGCTGACCGCCGGGGACCGGGAGGCGGGTGCGGCGTGAGGCGGGAGCCCTGCCCCCTCACGGCGCGGCAGGAGGCGGTGATGGTGGTGATCCGGTCGTGGCTCGCCGAGCACGGGCACGGGCCGACTGTCCGGGAGATCGGGGCGCGGGTCGGTCTCTCCAGCACCAGCTCCGTCGCCCACCAGCTCGGCCGGCTCGAAGCATGCGGGCTGATCACCCGGACCGGCCGGGACTGGAGCACGTGCGTCCTGGGGGAGGAGATGCCCGTGCGGCGGCCGGGGCTGCGGAGCCGTGGGCCCGGCGGAGGGGCGGACCGGTATGGACGACGACCTCCCCCCTGACCTGGAGCGTCTGCGAACGTTGGAAACCTGGGCGGTCCTGTACCTGAAGCGGGTCCGGGCGCGGATCGCGGCCGTCGAGCGGCAGCAGGCACCGCCCCAGCAGACCCCGGTTCCCACGGCCGCGTCTGCGCCGCCCGCCGCTGGGCCGCGCCGTGGGCGGACGCCCGATTGGGGCATCGCCGATACCGGTGTGGGGACGTCTGCCGCTGAGGTTCACCGGGGCGACTGCTGGGCCCGGGGCCGGTCGCTGCGGCCGGTCAGTGCGGAGCGTGCCCGTGCTGAGCTGGCCGGCGGTATGCGGGCCTGCGCGGTGTGCCGCCCGGACACCGTGCTCACCAGGTCGTGACCGCCGGTGCGGGTGATAGTGCCCGGCGTACGGTGGAGGTGTGACCGCTGGTCCGTACGCCGGCTGGATGGCCCGTCGCAGGTGGAGGCAGCTCGATGCGGCCGAGCGGCTCGCTGCGGACGCGCGGCGCATGGACGCCCCCGGGGGCGGGGACACTCGCGATGCGCTGGATCTGATCAGCCTGAGTTCGAGCGTCTACCGCTACGCCTGCCGGGACGGCGTCCGCCAGGCGGTGCAGGCGGGGGCCACCTACCGGGAGATCGTGTTGGCTTTCGGGATGTCGATCTCTGACACCCAAGATCTCATCGACCGGATACGGGCGCGGGACCGTGAGCTCGCCCCGGGTGGATGGACCGCTTTCCCTTCGCCGATATCTGAGATTCTCCGGGGTGACTGCTGGGCCCGGGGCCGGTCGCTGCGGCAGGTCAGTGCGGAGCGTGCCCGCGCGGAGCTGGCCGGCGGTATGCGGGTCTGAGTGAGCCTTTGGATACTTCAGGACCAAGACTGGGCGGCGCCGCCAGCCGCCTTCAGCATTGGTATCCGGGACACTCGCGAAGTAGTACACCGAAGATCAACCACCACAGGATTGGCACGCTTGATACTCCGGCCATGATCAGGAACCGGTTACGCGCCCTTCGATGATGTGCGACCTGGGCAACGCTGAGGCCCGCTGCTGGTGCGAGCACGGCTGTGACCAACGCGCTCAGAGCGAAGATCCACGCGTATTTTGGTGTCTGTTCCATCCATCCGGCTGCGTGTATGAGTCCCGGGCCAGCCAGAAGGAGTGGTGCGGAAGCCCACCACCAAGACAGGCCTTTGATGATCCGATCCGTCTGTGAGACGGCCGAATCACGAGGCCCAGCCCTTTCGATGGGGCCCTCCGAAACCTGTCCGAGCGGTGGCATGAACGCATCATAGGTGAGCCGTGGCAATGCGGTGTAAAGGTCCTCGATCGGCTGCGGCGGGTCGAGTCAGGAGCGCAAGCGGGCAGATAGAGACTGCCGGTCATTGCTTCTTCGCCCAGTCGACACGCGTGCCGGTTCTGCTAAGCCTGCGCGTCATGAGGGTGATGAGTGCACAGGTCCAAGGGTGCGTTCGACTTTCCAGCGCCGGGGCAGAACGACGAAGCCTTTCGCCCCGCGGGGGCGGGAGTCGGTCTTGAGGGTCATGTCGAGGAAGTCTCCGGACCAGTTGATGAGCTGGCCGGCGTAAGCGGAGTCGGCCCAGACCTGGCTGCGCGTGGGGTGGCCGAGGCCGTACGAGGCTCCCTGGCCTGGGCGGGCCGGTGTGGCGTGCGCTGAGGGGGCACGTTGCTCGGGATACTGCGCCGGGCCGGAGCGGGAGGGGCTGTTGCGGGCGAATTGCCCGGGTAGGCGTGCGGGGGAAGGGACGTGATGACACGGACTGGCAGAGGTTCGCGGAGCAGATAGGGGTCATGGCGCACGATCTGCTGGGGCAGTCGTCGGTGGAGGCGTCGCTGGGGCGGATCACGGGTTCGGCGACCGAGCTGGTGGCGGGGTGTGACGCGGCGGGGATCCTGGTGCTGAGCGGGCAAGAGTCCCTCTCGCTGGCACCCTCGGAGCCGCTCGTGGCGGAACTCGACCAGCTCCAGCGGAAGCTGGACCAGGGCGGCCCCTGTTTCGACGCCGCCCGCCGCTCCACAGGGGAGCGGGTGTTCCGGATCGGCGACTTTACCGAAGCCGAGTCGCGGTGGCCGGCCTTTGTGCCCGAGGCCCTGAAGCTGGGGGTGGGCAGCATGATGGGTTTCCTGCTGTTCACCGAGGACGAGGACTTCGGCGCGCTGAACTTCTACTCCCGCCGGCCCGGGGCGTTCACCGAGGACAGCGAGAGGGCCGGTGTCCTGCTGGCCTCCCACGCCGCGGTCTCCCTGTCCGCCGCCCGCACCCACGCCCAGATGGAACAGGCCGTCTCCACCCGCCATCAGATCGGTCAGGCGATGGGCATCCTCATGGCCCGCCACCACATCCCCGAGAACGAGGCGTTCGACAGGCTGCGCCGTTACTCGCAGGACAACAACGTCAAGCTCCGCGAGGTCGCCCTGCTGGTGTGTGAGCAGGGGGGCCTGCCGCAGCGCTGACGCCGGGCGGGGCAGGGGTGTGGCCCACGCGGGGCAGCAGGTGGTCGGCGAATGGGTGCGCTCTGGCCCCTTCCCGTGTTGGCTGGGATGTTCGTCCAGGTCAGGCCCTATGCATGGGGTCCCGTGGAGCCGATGGGCCCTGCTGACTTCAAGGGTGACGATGATCCGTTTACGCATGTTCTCGCGTGTGGCTCGCGCGACGGCAGCACCACCTCCGGCGGCGACGGCGCTGCGGGATCCGGCGGTGCGGGCGGTAAGGGCCGCGAGGCCGGCGGCGGGCTGCCCCGCACCAGCCCCACGAAGGGCAGGACCAGCTACGAGGGCGAGAGCGGGAAGAAGGGCGGCGATGCCCACATCGTCATTGCCTGGTAGCCCCTTATCCCCATCGCAGGGACACGGAGCGGTGACGCTGGAAGAGGTCGTGGTCGGCCGCTTCAACTGGGCCATTACGCCCTCACGGCATCCCCGTCGTCTCGTGGAACGTCCCGCCCTGGGCGCCCGGATTCAACGGCTCGCCGCGATCTATCTGCGTGTTTCATGAGGTTCCTGATGGGAACCCGGCACACCTCGTCCACGACTGCCAGCGACGGAAGGAGCGGGCCGTGCGCGCATTGACCTACCAGGGAAAGCGGGACGTCCGGGTGGAGACCGTCCCGGATCCGCGGATCCAGGATCCGACGGACATCATCGTCAAGATCACGTCCACCGGGATCTGCGGCTCGGATCTTCATCTGTGCGAGGTGCTCGGGCCCTACCTCGACCCGGGCGACATTCTGGGTCACGAGCCGATGGGGGTGGTGGAGGAGGTCGGCCGTGAAGTGACCGCCGTCGCTCCGGGGGACCGGGTCGTGATCCCCTTCAACATCTCCTGCGGGCACTGCTACATGTGCGGGCAGGGGCTGCACTCGCAGTGCGAGACGACCCAGGTGCGCGAGCGCGGTATGGGCGCGTCCCTGTTCGGGTTCACCAAGCTTTACGGGCAGGTGCCCGGAGGCCAGGCCGAGTACCTGCGGGTCCCCTTCGGCAACGATCTACCCATCCAGGTCCCGCACGGCCCTGCGGACGACCGGTTCGTGTATCTCTCCGACGTGCTGCCCACCGCCTGGCAGGCCGTGGAGTACGCGAACATCCCGCCCGGTGGCAGCGTCACGGTCCTCGGCCTCGGTCCGATCGGCGCCATGGCCGCCCGGATCGCCCGACACCGCGGTGCCGGCCTCGTCATCGGCGTGGACCTGGTCCCCGAACGGCTCGACAGGGCGAGCAGGCACGGCGCCACCTGCCTCGACGCGCGCCGCTACGGCAAGAACCTCGGTGATGCCGTCCGCGACCTCACGGACGGGCGCGGCACGGACGCGGTGATCGACGCGGTCGGCATGGAGGCTCACGGTTCCCCCGTGGCCAAGGCGGCACACACAGCGGTCGGGCTGCTGCCCGACGCCCTCGCGCAGCGCATGATGGAGACTGCGGGGATCGACCGCCTCGCCGCGCTGCACACGGCGATCGACCTGGTACGCCGGGGCGGCACGATCTCCGTCTCCGGGGTGTACGGGGGCTCCGCCGACCCGATGCCGATGCTCACCCTGTTCGACAAGCAGATCCAGCTCCGCATGGGCCAGGCCAACGTCAAGCGCTGGGTGGATGACTTGCTGCCCCTGCTCACCGACGACGACCCGCTGGGTGTGGACTCCTTCGCCACCCACCACCTCCCGCTCGAAGAGGGACCCAAGGCGTACGACACGTTCAGGGAGAAGGCCGACGGCATGATCAAAACCCTGCTCATCCCCTGAGGCCCGCGAACGGCACGGCGACCAGAGGAAGGAACTTCCGCGTGGAGAACAGCAGTCGGCACCCGGGCAAGCGGGTGGTGGTCGTAGGTGCCACCGGCAATGTGGGAACCAGCGTGGTCCGTGCGCTCGCCGCGGACCCGGACATCGATTCCGTCCTCGGGCTGGCCCGCAGAAAGCCCGCGCTTCAGATTCCGAAGGTGGAGTGGGACAGTGTCGATCTGTCCCGGGCCGACAGCGAGGATCGTCTCGCGGGACTCCTGGACGGTGCCGACGCCGTCGTCCACCTGGCGTGGCGTTTCCAGCCCACCCACGATCCCGTGGTGACCTGGCGGAGCAATGTGCTGGGCTCCCAGCGAGTCTTCGAGGCCGTGGCAGGCAGCGGGGTTCCCGCTTTGGTCCACGCCTCTTCCGTCGGCGCCTACTCCCCGGGCCCCAAGGACGAACCCGGCGTCGACGAGCAGTGGCCCACGCACGGTTGGCCGGACGCGGCCTACTGCCGGGAGAAGGCCTACCTGGAGCGGGTCCTCGACACCTTCGAGCTGCGCCACCCGCAGATCCGCGTGGTCCGGATGCGGCCCGGCTTCCTCTTCAAGGAGACCGCCGCTCCCGAGCAGCGGCGGATCTTCGCCGGCCGGTACGCCCCCGGGCCCCTTCTGCGGCCTGACCTGCTGCCCTTCGTACCCGACCTGGATGGGCTGCGTTTCCAGGTCCTCCACACCGATGACGCGGCCGAGGCCTACCGGCTGGCCGTGCTCCGTGATGTACGGGGCTCCTTCAACCTGGCGGCCGACCCGGTCATCGACGCCCGCAGGCTGGCGGACCTGCTCGGCGCCCGGATCGTACGGATCCCCAGGGCTCTGGTGCGTACCGCGCTCGCGGCCGCCTGGCGGGCCCACGCCGTACCGGCCTCCCCGCACCTGTTCGACGCGGTGCTGCGCCTGCCCGTACTGGACTCCGGCAGGGCCCGCGACGTACTGGACTGGCAGCCCACCCGCACGGCCGAAGACGCACTGAGCGCCTTTCTGCGCGGTGTTCGCACCGGCGCGGGCGAGAACACCGAACCGTTGGAAGGCCGAAAGATCGGCTGACCAGCCACCCAGTCGCGCCGCCGGCGGAGAACCTGTGGGTCGGCACGGACCACATGCTCCGGGCGCGTCCGGTGCACCGGGCTTCCGCGACGACCAGAAGGAAAACACCATGGCGAGCAGTGAACAGCCTCAGGACCCCAATACGCTCCACCCCCGCCCCGACTTTCCCCAGCAGGACCAGGCACATCCCGGCTGGACCGGCCCCATGGACCCGCCGCCCGACCACGGCGAGGAGTCCTACCGCGGCTCCGGGCTCCTTGCCGACCGGAAGACCGTGATCACCGGCGGTGATTCCGGGATCGGCCGCGCGGTGGCGCTCGCCTACGCCCGCGAGGGCGCAGACGTCCTGCTGACCTACCTTCCGGAGGAGGAACAGGAGGCCCAGCAGACCGTCCGCCTGGTGGAGGAATCCGGACGCAGGGCGGTGCCCGTCGTCTGCGACATCCGGGACGACAAGCAGTGCCGCTCCCTCGTCGAGCGCGCGGTATCCGAGTTCGGCCGCATCGACGTCCTGGTCAACAACGCGGCGTATCAGATGTCGCAGCCCGACGGGATCTCCGCCATCTCCACCGAGCAATTCGACCGCGTCATGCGCACCAACCTCTACGGCATGTTCTGGCTGTGCAAGAGCGCCCTGCCGCACATCCCGGCAGGCGGATCGATCATCAACACGACCTCGGTGCAGGCGTACAAACCGAGCCCCCATCTCCTCGACTACGCAATGACCAAGGGGGCGATCGTCACCTTCACGCAGGGCCTGGCCCAGATGCTGGCCTCCGACGGCATCCGCGTCAACGCCGTCGCCCCGGGCCCCGTCTGGACGCCCCTCATTCCGGCGACGATGCCCGACACCGCCGAGTTCGGGAAGCAGAGCCCAATGGGCCGCCCCGCGCAACCCGCCGAAATGGCGCCCGCCTACGTCTTCCTGGCCTCCGCGAGCGCCTCGTTCATCACCGGCGAGATCATGAACGCCACCGGCGGCACGCCACTTCCCTGACCCTCACGACCTGAATCGTGTGCTTTCCATCAAGCCCATCAGAAGGAGCACTACCCGCTATGCGTGCACTAGCCCTCGTCTGCACCCTGAACGCCTCGCCCGCCCCCTCCAGCAGCCAGCACCTGGCCGAGCAGGTCATGGCCCAGTTCGCCCGCCACGACGTACAGGGCGAGGTCATCCGGGTCGCCGACCACGACGTCCGCCCGGGGATCGGGGTGGACATGGGCGACGGCGACGCCTGGCCCGCCCTGCGGGAGAAGGTCCTGGCCGCCGACATCCTCCTCATCGCCACACCCATCTGGCTCGGCCACCCCTCCAGCGTCTGCCAGCGGGTCCTGGAACGCCTCAACGCCGAGTCCTCCGAGACCGACGACCAGGGCCGCCCGCACACGTACGGCAAGGTCGCCGCCGTGGCCGTCGTCGGCAACGAGGACGGCGCTCACAAGGTGAGTGCCGACGTGTTCCAGGGCCTCAACGACGTCGGCTTCTCCCTGGCGCCCGGCGCCGTCACGTACTGGGTCGGCGAAGCCATGCAGGGCACCGACTACCAGGACCTGGACGAGACACCCGAGGCCGTCGCCTCCACAACCAAGGCCCTCGCGGCCAACGCCGTCCACCTGGCCCGACTTCTCGCCGACAGCCCCTACCCGGCAGCCTGACGACCCGGGACCCTCCGCAGCAGTCAGCACGCGCAGGGAGCTCTGCCGCAGTGCTGACTCGGGGCCGGGTGCCCCGGACCCCCTGTGTGTGCGGCCGGTGCGGTGTGCGCCGCGCTGAGGGTCACGTTTCCTCGGGCACTGGCGGCATGGCCCGCGCCCCGGGCGGCGGGCTCGGGGCGCGGGACGGGACGCTCGGGAGATGGACCGGGTGTCAGGCGGCGGCCCAGTCGGCGCCGAGCGCGGCTCGCGCTGGGCGCTGCTCAGCTTGTTCCGCCTGCTGCGGGTGTTGCTGACCCAGGTGCCCAGCCCGGGCGGCCCGTCCAGATGTGTTCGACATGGGCTCGCGGTACAACGGCACAACTCTCCCGCGGTGTCACCGCGCTCACTCAGTGCGCCCCGAGGTGGCGGTCAGAACGAGGACCGCTTGGTCGTCGTCGATGGTGCCGCCGTCGGTGAAGGTGTGGAGCGCCGTGATGATCCCATCGATGATGTGCTGGGCCCGGGGTTGGCCGGGGAGGTGTGCCACGGCCTCGGCGAGGCGCTCGTCGCCGAGCATTTCACCGTCCGCGCGGCGGGCCTCGGTGATGCCGTCTGTGTAGAGGACCAGGCTCTCGTGGGGTTGCAGGTGAAGGCGGTGGGGTGTGACGTGCGGGTCGGGGGTGACGCCGAGCAGCAGCCCTTTCGTGTCCAGGACGTGCACGGACTGGCGGGAGTCCCGGTGCAGGGGGGCGTTGTGCCCGGCGCGGACCAGTTCGATGTCGAGACCGGTAGGGGCGGGGGTGAGCTGGCCGTAGACGAGGGTGACGAAGCCGGTGCCGTGGCTGCCCGGGCGGTCGGTGAGAGCTTCGTTGATGGCGCGGACGACGTCGGCGGGGCCCGGAAGGCGGGGTGCGACAGCGCGGGCGGTGTGGCGCACAAGGGCGGTGGTGGTGGCGGCGATGGCGCCGCGGCCGCACACGTCGCCGAGCAGGAAGGCCCAGCTGCCGTCCTTCAGGGGGAAGACGTCGTAGAAGTCGCCGCCGATGTCGAGTCCTTCGCCGGCGGGGTGGTAGTAGGTCGCGACATCGGTGCCGGGCACGTCGGGCAGCTCGGGCAGGAGAAGTCCGGCTTGGAGGTCGCGGGCGAGCGCGGCCCGCTGAGCGTACTGGCGGGCGTTGCGCGCGGCGGAGGCGGCGCGACGGGCGAGATCCTCGGCCAGGGCAACGGCGTGGCCGTCGAAGACGTGGTCACCGGTGGACAGCAGTGTCACGGCGCCGAATGCCTGGCCGCGGTCCATGAGGGGGACACACAGGTAGCCGGTGACGTGCAGGTCGTGCCAGGGGCCGGGCCCGGTAGGAGCACGACGGGCCACCTCGCTGGTCCCGGAGACCAGGACACGGGCAACGGCATCGTCCGCTCCGTCACAGACCGGGATGTGCGAGGTGAGCAGGTCCCGCTCGCGCCGGGTGGGGGCAGCAGCGGCGACCCGGCGCCCCCGCCCGGCCTCGATGATGTCGACCGCGCACAAAGGCGCCAGCTTCGGCGCGCAGGAGGCGGCCAGCCTGGACAGCACCTGCGCGGCGTCCAGGCCGAAGGTGAGCGCGCTGCTCGCCTCCAGGAGGAAAGCGAGGTCGTCGCGGACGGCCTTCTCCCGTGCCTCTGCCGCCTTGCGGGCCTCTTCGGCACGGTGGCGTTCGATGGCCAGCGCCGCGGTGTCGGCGAACACCCGCGCCAGGGCGAGGTCGGCCTCCTGGGGGGTGCGCGGCGTGCGGTGGTACATCGCGAAGGTGCCCAGCAAAGCGCCGTCCCGGGCCAGGATCGGGGTGGACCAGCACGCGGCGAGGCCGGCCTGGCCGGCCAGCGCGCGGAAGTCGTCCCAGAACGGGTCGGTCGCGATATCGGTGACAATCACACGGCGGCGGCGGTGGGCGGCGGTGCCGCACGATCCGACGCCCTCTCCGGTGGCGATGCCGTCGATCGCCCGGTTGTAGAAGTCAGGCAGGCTCGGGGCCGCCCCGTGCCGCAGATGCCGGCCGTCGGAGTCGGCGAGCAGCACCGACACCAGTACCTCCTCGGGCGCGAGTCCCTCGATGGCGCGGGCCATCCCCTCCAGCACGTCTGGCAGCGGGGCCTGACGGGCAATCTGCTCCAGCAGCACCCGGTGCTCGGCCGTCAGCCGTTGAGCGTGCTTGACCTGGGTGGTCTCCACCCCGACCACCCGCACCCCCATCACGTTCCCGCCCACGTCCAGGCGCGGCTCGTAGGTGAAGTTGAAGAACCCCTCCCGGGCACTTTGCCCCTCACCGAGCAGGACGCGGGCGTCCCGGGCGGTGTGGGCTTCTCCGGTGCGGTAGACCCGGTCCAAGAGCGCGAGGAAGCCCTGCTCGGCAAGCTCCGGCATCAGCTGCCCCAGCGGCAGCCCGGTCTCGGTACGCCCGCCGCCGATCGCGGCGAAGAAGGCATCGTTCGCCGTCTCCAGCATGTGAGCGGGACCCGCAAGATAGGCGAAGATGGCAGAGGACTCGCCGAACAGCGCCCGCAGATCACGATCCGCGCCTTCCAGGTACGCGGTGCGCGCTCCCGCCGTTTCGGCAGGTTGGGGGCCCTGCTGCCCCGGAACGCGCGTCATGAATTCTGCCTCTCCGTTGGCCGTGTCGGCTCGTCTGCACTGGCAGCCACGATGTCACGCCGGTCAAGGCCCGCCCCCAAGAGCCTGATGCCTGTCGGGGTACACATCGAAGATCTGGTCCAGGCCGGTCACCGCGAACAGCCTGGCCACCGGTGCGGGCAAGCCCGACAGGCGCAACCCCCGATCCTGGTCCGCGAGCCGCTGCCTGAGCCGCAGCAGAGCATTGGTCCCGGAAGAATCGCAGAACGCCAGGCCCGCGCAATCGGCCACCACCGGCCCCGCACCCAGCCCCCTGGTCAGCGCACTCTCCCCGGCCTCCTCCAGCTGGACCACGCTGTCGAAGTCGAGCTCGCCGCGCAGCGCGAACACCACGCCCCGCTCCACCTCCACGACCGGCACCGAGAGCACCCGCAGCTTCCTCCCTACGAAGCGACCGACGACAACCGCACTTATCGTAAGGACCACGAACACCAGCCCAGAACCCGCATACACCGGCGCCGCATCCCCCTGCTCCAACAGGTTGCCGGGGCATCGGGGCGAGTGCCGGGCCACGGGCAAGACGCGGCCGTCGATCAGCGCGGAGCGCGTTCATGCCGTCTGGCCGACGGTGTCCAGGTCTCTTGCTCTCTGCTGTCAGGGGGTCTGGGGCAGCGGCAGTGCGTCGGTGATTTCCTGGGCGGCGCGCTGGCCTGATTCGATGGCGCCTTCCAGGTATCCCGCGTGCGCGCTGGCCGTTTCCGAGCCGGCCCAGTGGATGTTGCCGATCGGCGTGTGGGGGACGGGCATGATTCCTGCGGTGGTGCCGGGCTCAGGCAGCATGCTGTATCCGCCGCCCGCGTGTTCGTCGAGGTGCCACGCCTTCTCGTGCCAGCCCGCGGGCTTGACGACGTCGGGTCCGAGGTGCGGGACCAGGGGGCTGAGCAACGCTTGGCGGCGCGCGTCGGCATCCATGTCGTCCAGTGTGCGGGCCTCGGGGCCGGCCACGAGCGTGCACAGGTGACCGGGGCCGTCTGGCGCGGTGGTGTCGAACACCGCCCGGCCGGGGGCATCCAGGATCATGAACTCGGCCCGTCCGCGGTCCCGCCAGAACGGCCGTTCGTAGACCGCGATGGCCTTGTAGACGGAGCCCATGTAGGTATTGGTCTCCAATGCCGTCCTGTGAGCTGGCAGGGGCGGGGTGTGCTGGATGCGCGCGGCGACCGGTGGCGGGACGGTGATGATGACCTTCGCGGCCCGGAAGGTGCCTGCCTGGGTGTGCACGGTGGCGCCCGTGTCGTCCCGGGTGATCGAGGTGACCTGGTGGCCGGTGCGGACGCGCGGGCCGAGGTCGGCGGCCAGGCGGTCGGTGAGCGTTCCGGCTCCTTCGACGAGCAGGGAGTCCTGTGCCCCGCCCTTGGTGGACAGGATGGTTCGCAGCCCGCCCTGCTGCCGGACCATCTGGGTCATCGCGTGCACGGAGTACCTGTCGAGGTCGGCCGTCCAGGAGATCGACGCGATCACTTCCAGCAGTCTGCGCGAGGTGTGTGCGGGTACGTGGCGCAGCCAGGCGTCGATCGTCGTGTTGTTCCACCGGTCGGGGGTTCCGGTCTGGGTGAGCACGCCGAGGCAGGCGAGGGCCAGTTGGGCCGGCAGCAGCGACGGGGAGGCGATCGGCAGCTTGCGGCCCTGGTCGATGACCTGGGGCAGTGTGCCGGTATGCATCGGGTACTGGGTGGCGCTCAGTTCGGCGGCCAGGGCCATGATCCGGTGGTGGTCATGGCCGATCCACTGGCCGCCGAGGTCGAGCCGGGAGCCCAGCACGGTCGTTTCGGCCATGGCGCGTCCGCCGATCCGGTCGGCGGCTTCCAGCACGATCACGTCGATGCCGCGGCGGTGCAGGTCGCGGGCGGCTGTCAGCCCCGACAGCCCCGCGCCCACGACGACCACCGTCGCCTCCAGCTCGGCATCGTGCGCCGCCCATTCGTTCCGTTCCGCGTTTGGCATGCGTCTTTCTCCTTGAAAGAGGTCGGATCTCGGTGGTGTGCGCGGGGCGGGCCCCCTCAGCCGTGGCGCATCAGGCGCTTGACGAGTCGCAGTCCGAGATCGGTGAAGGGCGGCTGCGCGAGGCGCAGTGTGTCCGGGGCGTGGGGCTTGTGCAGGACGGGTTTGAGGTGGGAGAAGGCGCGCCAGGAGTAGACGCCGTGGTAGGCGCCCATCCCGCTGGCGCCGACGCCGCCGAACGGCAGTCCGCTCGCGGCGACATGGACCAAGCCCGCGTCGTGGACCAGCGCGCCGGAGGAGGTGTTCTGCTCGAACAGGCGGCGGGTGCGGGCGCAGGAGGTGAAGACGTACAGGGCCAGCGGCTTGTCCCAGCCGTTGATGACCTCGACCGCCTGCTGGGCCGTGTCGACCGGGACGATGGGCATGATGGGGCCGAAGATCTCCTCCCGCAGCACAGGGTGGGCCGCGTCCGGGCCGACGACCGGACGGGCCTCGTCGGCGGGGACGGTCACGACCGTGGGCGCGATGTAGCGTCCGGCCCTATCGCTGTCGCCGCCGATGACGACGTCTGCGCTGTCCAGCAGTGAGACGAGGCGGTCGAACTGGCGCTCGCTGACGATGCGGCCGTATTCCCGGCTTGCGCGGGGGTCGGTGCCCCACAGGTCCGCGATCGCGGATTCGAGCGCGTCGACCAGCGCCGGGATGCGGTCGGGGGTGGTCATCACATAGTCGGGGGCGACACAGGTCTGGCCGGCGTTGGTGAACTTCGCCCACGCCAGACGCCGCGCCACCTGGTGCAGATGGGCGTCGTCGTCGAACCAGACGGGCGACTTGCCTCCCAGCTCCAGCGTCACCGGCGTCAGGTGCTCGGCCGCGGCCCGCATCACGATCCGGCCGACCGTTCCGCTGCCGGTGAAGACGATGTGGTCGAAACGCTCGGCCAGAAGCTCGGTGGTCTCCGGGATGCCTCCCCCAACAGCACGCACTGCGCCGTCGGGAAAGTAGCGGGGCACGAGCCGCGTGATCAGCTCGGAGGTCGCCGGCGCGAGCTCGCTCGGCTTCAGGACGGCCGTATTACCCGCGGCCAGCACTCCGACCAGCGGATCGAGCAGGAGCTGCACCGGATAGTTCCATGGGGCGATCACCAGCACCACACCGAGCGGCTCGGACACCAGCCGGGCCCTCGCCGGCCACAGTGCCGCCGGCACCGGTCCGCGCTTGGGCCGCGCCCACCCCCGCAGGTGGCGCAGCGTGTGGTTGATCTCCGCCAGGACCACGCTGATCTCGGTCAGCTGCGCCTCGCCCGCGCCCTTGTGCAGGTCGTTCCACAAGGCGGTCTCGAAGGCCGTCTGGTTCTCGGTGAGCATCGCGCTCAGGGCCTTCAGGCGGCTGACGCGGGCGGCCAGGGAGCGGGTCGCACCGGACTCGAAGAGTGTGCGCGCATCGGACACGGCCTGGGGAATCCGGGAGGTGATCTCGAGGGACGTCGTGGGCATGGAACCACCGTACCTCATTACGAAACGAATCCTTTTCGTTTCTATTCAGATAGGCTGAACGCATCCACGTCCACGACCCGAGAGAACCCCGGATATGACGCCACAGCCCGACACCGCGCCACAGGGGCGACCGAAGGACCCGCGCGTGGACGCGGCCCTGATCGAAGCGGCCATCGAGGTCCTGAGCGAATCGGGATGGGCCGCCTTCACCACCACGGCCGTCGCCCGCAGGGCGGGCGCCTCCACCGCCTCCCTCTACCGGCGCTGGCCGTCGAAGCAGGCACTTGCCGGAGCTGTCGCCCGGCACATCGCCGTGAACGAGCTGAGCGGCATCGACGCCGGGTCTCTCGAAAGCGACGTCCGGGAACTCCTCACGCGCAAGAAGCGGATCCTGGAAGCCGCTACCGGCCCCGCGCTGCTCTCGCTGATGGGCCAGGCCGCACACGACCCGGAGCTCCGCCAGATCCTCCACGACGACGTCTACCTGGCAGTCCGCGAACAGCTCGAAACCGTCATCGCCCAGGCCGTCCGCCGCGGAGAGCTGAAGGATGCCGTGGACACCGCGCAGATGGACGTCCTGACGCTGGTGGTGATCGGAACCACCCTGGCCCGCTCGGTCTTCCTCGCACCGCAGAACACGGACAAGGGAACAGCGGCCGACGCCGTCGACCTTGCCGAGATCGAACTCCAGCTGCTCCTCTCCGTGCTCGCCCGAGCGGGCGCTTCAGTCACGGCAACCTGATCGCACAACCGGCCGACGCCCGGCGCATCGCTACCGCATCGCAGGCCGCGAGGACGTTCGTCTGCAACGCGGTCACGGTCTACGGGGACAGTGTTGTGGGCGAGCGAGTGCAATGGCGGGCAAACGGTGAGTTGAGCCGTCCCTCACAGTCCACGGATCACACGACCAGATCCGAGACTCGTGAACAAAGCCAGCAGCCCTGCGCGCGAACGGTGCGGTGTGCGCTGCGCTGAGGGTCACGTTCCCGCGGGCACTGTCAGACCACGATGGCAATATTAGGGCTGTGAACACACCGGTTCACCGGAGTCGTTGGCCGCTCGCGCGACCGTGAGGTCATCGACTCACTCATCGCAACTCTGCGAAGGAGCTCTTCCGTTGCAACTGCATCGCGTAGCCCCCGTTATCGCCGCGGGCATCCTTGCTCCGGCTCTGCTGCTCGCCACTCCGTCATTCGCCGCAGGGGCAGCTTCGGCACCGGCTGCCGTGTCTGCGGCAGTCCCCTCGGGCGAACCGGACGCGGACGAGCTGAGGGTGGCGATAGCCCGCATCCTGGCCGACCCGGACAGCGGCAAGCGCGTGATACGAGAGGCCAACGCTCTGCTGGATGCGAACGACCCGGAGGCGATGCGCGCGTGGCTGGAGAGCGGCTACCGGCTCGCGCAGGCTGAGGACGACCGGGTCGCCATCACACGCATCCTGGCCGACCCCGACAGCGGCAGGCGGGTCGTCGCGGAGATCAACGCTCTGCTGGATGCGAACGACCCGGAGGCGATGCGCGCGTGGCTGGAGAGCGGCTACCGGCTCGCGCAGGCCGAGGACGACCGCGTCGCCATCACACGCATCCTCGCCGACCCGACCAGCAGCCCCGCTCTCCGAGCCGCGGCCGGCGCTGCCCTCGATGACAACACCCCGGAAGCACTGCGCCACTTCCTGGAAGTCGGCAGGTACGAAGTCGACTGACCCGGTCACGCTGACCTGGCGGTGGCCCGCGCCTTCTATGGCGACGTTCTCGGTTGGAAGTTCCGCTCGAGTTCGCTGGACGATCTGTTCTTGGTCGCGACGGCTGAAGACAACCCTGTGGCGGGGATCGGGGCCCGTATGCCCGGGCTGGCACCGGCGTCTGTGTGGACGCCCTACTTCGTGGTGCGGGATGCCGATGTGACGGCGGCGAGGATCCGTGAGCGCGGTGCCACGGTCGCGGTGGGGCCGATGGCGATGGGCGGGTGGGTCTGGCGGCGGACCGGGACGGGTCGACGTTCGGTTTCTGGGAGGGCTACACGCTGGCCTGGTCGCCGGGGGAGGGCCAGGCACCCCCCCGGATCGACCTGCAGACCCGTGACGCGTTCGACGCCGCGGTGTTCTACGGGGAGGTGCTCGGCTGGGCGGAGGGTGAGGACGTCGACGTCGTCCACCGGAAGGACCATGTTCTGGTGAGGCTCCGGGGCCGGGTGATCCTCTCTCTGCGGAGTGGCGGTGTGCAGACCTCTCCGCTGGCTCATCTGCGTCCCCGCTGGCTGGTGAACTTCGCCGTCGACGACGTCGAGCGGGCCGCAGCCGCCGCCACGGGCGCTGGAGCCACCAGGCCTTAGCCTTCGGCGGCCACCTGGGCGCCCGCGGGGTTCTGGTGGCGGCCCTGCAGGACCCGGACGAAAGTCTGTTCACGCTCTCCCCGCGCGACGCCTGAGGCCGGCCAGCCCTCGGCCCCAGGCCGTGGCCCGGGGGACGTCGCTGAGCGGGCAGTCACCGTGCGGATGGCGGTGGGCTCTGTCTGCATCGGGTTCGTCAAGGGCGTGCTCGCGGATTCGGCGACAGGATCCGGCGATCAGACGGGATACGTGCATCTGCGAAACGCCCAGTTCGGCGGCGATGGCGCTCTGCGTCATCCCCTCGAAGAACCGCAGGTAGAGCGCCCGCTTCTCACGTTCGGCGAGGCCCAGGATCCCGGGCTTCGCCGCCTCTCTGCCAAGGACCAGGTCGAAAGCGCCGTCGGATGCGCCGAGGAACTCGCCGAGCCCCCCGCCAGTGACTGCGGACGTCTCGGCGTCCAGGGACAGGGTGTTGAAGCCGTGTAGGGCCTCGCTGCCCTGCCGCACCTCGTCCTCGGTCAGACCGGTGTGCTCGACGAGGCGGGCGAGCGAAGCGGGAGCGCTTTTTGCGGCCAGTTCGGCGGTGGCGACGCGTACAACATTGCGGAGGTTCTGGACTCGGCGCGGGACGTGCACGGACCACATGCGGTCCCGGAAATGCCGCCTGATCTCGCCGGTGATCGTCGGCACGGCGAAAGGCACGAAAGAGCGGGACCGGTCCGGGTCGAAGCGGTAGACGGCGCTGACCAGACCGACGGCCGCGATCTGCCGCAGGTCCTCCAGCGTCTCCCCGCGATTGCGGTACCGGGCGGCCAGGCGGTGGGCCATGGGCAGCCAGGCGTGAATAATCTCCTGGCGGACCCGCTCCCGCTCGGCGCCAACGGGAAGCTCAGCAAGTTGGCGGAACCACTCCTTCGTTTCCGCGTCTCCGGCACGCCGGTCCTCTGTGGCCATGGATACGTCCGCCTCCGGTCCCGAACGATTTCGAGGTCCAGCAGGAAGGCCGCGTGGGCTGCCCCGGGGTATGGCCCGGCGCCGCCCACGCGACTGCGGCTCAATGTGGCTGCCGCGCTGAAGCGGTCAAAGCCGACGAGCCCCGCGGCCACCCTCCCGGCCCAGCGCGCTAACGCGTTTGCAGGAAGGTCCTTCTGCCCGGCGTCCGTCAGCGCAGACACCAGGTACCTTGCCGGGCCAGTACCTGCGAATGACGCGAGAGGATGCCGAGAACTGTGGCGCTCGCGATGCCGCGCCGCACGCTCAACGCGAACACGTCGAGGGCGAGGGCCGTTTCGCCGTCCCCCGCGGGCCCTGGCCCGGACGAGGCCCCCGGGTATCGCCGGACGTGCCGGAGAGGCCGAAGAGGCCGGACTCGTGGTTGAGGACGTCCTCGATCCGCTCGACCGTCATGCCGGTCGACGTCTGCAGCCAGAGCAGCCGGCCGCGTTCGACGCTGCCGCTGCGCTTGCTCGTCACCAGCCCTTCCAACGGTGCGAAGCCCATGGTGGTGTCGACGCTGCGTACCTCGCGCACCGCGCTGCCCGAGCAGCCGCCTCTCAGGTATGCCAGGACGACGTGCAGGGAGCCGGCCGGGCGGCCGAGCACTTCGGCCGTCCGGCGCAGGGCCTCCGCGTAGGACAGGCCGTGGAACCTGTACCGGCGCAGCCTGTGTCGTTCGGTCCACGCGCGGGGCAGCGGCGCGGGCGGCGGGCGGGAGGCCGGCGTGGAAGGCGGTGTCCAGGCATACGACGTGCGGCACATCGGGCAACAGGGCCCGAGTCGCGTCCAAGGGGGCCGGCGCCGGGGGACGTACAGTGGGGCAAGGTCGGCAGCGCGGTCGAGCTCGGCGCGCGCGTCCTCGTCGATGACGGTGGCGCGCAGTAGGTGCGGTCCGTCGTGGACGATGCGGTGCCCGGTCGCGTCCACCGCGGACGAATCGCGCAAGAAATCCCGATCATATCGGCGGCCTGGAGACCGGGAGGTTCGTTGACGTGTGTCGCGGCCCTCTCGCGGCTGTCGCCGTCCATGATCGTGAGGTGCAGGCTGGAGGAGTCGGCGTCGACGACCAGGATGTCCGGCTTGTTCGCGGTCGCCCCTTCCACTGGGTGATCTCGGCCGGGTCGGTGCCGGCACGCCGGACTTCCTCGCGCAGCCGGTCGCGATGGTGCGCGTGGGCGGCAGCCAGGTCGCCGCTGACCGTGGCGCGTCCGCGCAGGTGACCCAGCGCGGCGATGGCCAGGTCATGCCGGGAGACACCGTTGCTCGCGAGGAGGTCGTACGGGGTGGTGGTGCCCTCCTCGACATATTCGCGCACGTGGAAACGGCCCGGCCCAGGCCGCCCATAGAGAAGCTGGTGGACGGCGGAAGGGTAGCCGTGGAAATCGAGGACGACGGGGGTGGCGGTGTCGAACAGGGGCGCGGAACTCGGCGTCGGGCAGGCCGCGGGGGTGGCGGCCGGGTGGGGCTAGAGCGCAGGTCCACAATGTTGACCACCCGAATCCGCGCATCGGGCACATCGCGGCGCAGCAGGTCGAGCGCCGCGAGGGTCTCAACCGTCGGAATAGATCCCGCGCAGGCGAGGATCAGTTCCGGTTCCTCACCGCCGTTCGTCGAGGCCCAGTGCCAAGTACGGAACCCCCAGTCACGCGACGCATCTGAGGTGGGCTGCCCGCGACTCAGGCAGAGGGGGCGAGTTCCGTCATCAGCCGGCGGGCTTCCAGTAGCAGTTCGCCCCCGACGGCCGCCGCTGATGGTTCCTGACGGTGGAAGGTGTCGGTGAGTGAGCCGAGAGTGCTCCAGGCTTCCTTGAATGCTGCCTCGCGGCGTTCGCGCAGCGCTCCGGTCCCGGAGCCGGAGAGCAGTCCGGTTTCGATGGCGCAGATATGGCCGGCCTGGCCCAGCATCTCGGACAGCAGCCGGAGAAAGTCCGGCGACGGCGGGGGAAGTTCCCTGTCGTCACTGATCGTCTTGAGCGTGCGGGTGAGGGCCAGGACGCAGGTGCAGACACGACCCCACCGGGTGTCCTCGGCGAATGGCGGAGGCTTCGGGCCCGTGCGCCGCAGCCGGCCTCCCGGATTCCAGCGCGACCCCTCCATGGCCCAGCGGCGGGCCTCGCCGACGTTCTGCAGCGACACCATGAGGCCGCCGGCCGAGTGATGCCACTTCTCGGATTTCTCCAGCCCGTCCTCCTCACGGAGCCCTTCCGCCATAGCGTCGAGCAAGTCCGCCGTCTCCCGCACAAGACGGACCAGACGGTCACGAACGCTGCGCAGGTGAACCGGCGGAAAGACGAGGGCGTTGACCAGAAGACCGATCACCGCACCGATTAGCGTCTCCAGAAGCCGGTGCCCCACCGTGGACGTGCTGGACACCCCACCGGTGATGACGAAGAGCGCCGTCGTGGCACCGTAGATGCCCTGGCTCCCGAAGCGCCGGTAGTTGCCGAGCAACATCATGAACGGCAACGTGAGCAGCATGGCGGTCATGGTCTCATCACGGGTGAAGGCCATCGCCGCGGATGCCCACAGGGTGCCCAGGGCGATAATGGCGAACTGCTGAATCCCCGTCCGCACCGACTGGTAGACCGTGCTGCCGACCATCGCGATCGCCGTCCACGGAGCCAACAGGGCCATCGGCGCCTGGAACCACCACCCGCTTACCGCCCAGGCAGCTATTGCCGCCCCCGCTGCCTTCAGCGACTGGACGAGCGTGTCCCGCTCCGGACCGGGCTCAACACACGCGCTGCGGACTGACCGGCGTACCTCCGCCAGTTCGAGACCCGCCCACCGCCAAGCGACCATCCACCACGCCTCCCGCGCCACGCTGTTCCCTTTCGAGCGTTTGTCGCATCAACTGCCCCACTTTTGGTGCCCCCAGGGATTGGCAGAGAACAGGACCACGACCAACTGCCTCCGACTGTGGACGAACGCGGAGAGAAGTGACCATCCAAGAGAAGGAACCCCTGACACCAGGAACAAAACCACTTCAGTTGATCATGGAAGGTCAACGGTCGCAGATGGGGCGTAGACAGAATCGCAGGCAGCAGATGATCAAGCAGATGAACACTGGGCGCGAACCGATGTGACGTGGGCGGGCGGGATGCGCCGAGTCCGGAAAGGCGCGGACCCGATCCGCTTCGATGTGCGAAGCAGTCGGCACGGGACGGCGGGGAGAGACGGTCGCCTCAGTTGGTCAGCCAGAGCGCGAGGTTGAGAGCTGCTGCGTAGCCGACCCAGACCAGGTAGGGCGCCAGCAGCTAGGCCGCCCGGCGATCCACCCGGCCCGCGATCAGCACGGTGGCGACGATGGCTGCCAGTAGCAGGCAGATGTCGACGAAGGCCAGGCCGTACTTCTCGGCGGCGAAGAACAATGGGGTCCATAGTGCGTTGAGCAGCAACTGAACACCCCAGGCGGCGAACGCCGGCCGACGGGCAGGGACCGGGTTGCGGGCGACCAGCCAGCCCGCGACCGCGATCATCCCGTACAGCACGGTCCAGACCGGGCCGAAAAGCCAACCGGGCGGTGCCCAGATGGGCTTGTCGAGCGCAGCGTAGGTGCTGCCCGCGTCACCGGTCGCGGTCGCACCGACGGCGGCAACGCCGTAGCAGAGCACGAGCAGCACAACGAGCGTGGGCCAGCTCCTGCGGCGCACCGGTGTCACTCGGGTGGCATGGGTCGACGGCATGGGCTCACTCCTTTCCTCGGGTAGGCGCACCGGGGCCGGCACGTCGCAGGTCGACGGGTACCCGGTCCCCGTTCAGCCGCCGCCCGAGAGCACGCATACGGATAGGGCCGGCGGACCCGCGGCTGGCTGCCGCAAGGCGTGAGCCCGGAGCCGGTGGGTGCTCGCAGCTGCAGGCAGAATCCTGGCAAGGCGTCGGGAGTCGCGCGGAGGTCGGATGCATGTATTTCTGGAGGTGGGTACCCCGGTCCGCCACGATGACAAAAAGCCTCGTTCGCCGTACGGTGTTCGGCTCACGGATTCCCCTATATCCGCCGTGAGAGAGCTGTGCGGCGTGGTGAACCGAGCGGAGGCTCGCGTTCGCTCGTCGTGCGAGAAAGGCGCTCCGTAAAGATCCTGGCAGAGCCGCGCAAGCACCCGGCAGCCCGGAGTCGGGCAACAGTCAATGATCGGAAGGCAGCTGTCCATGGTGAAGGCAAGGAAGAACCTGTCCCAGGGACTCGACGTCTCCTGGCAGAGCCACGGGCACGACGTCGAGCGATCTGGGACTCGGAAAGTCGATGAGCGGACCGAGGCGACCGGCGAGATGGTCGGCGCGTCGCTGGAGGAGCCGCAGTACGAGGTGAAGTGTGCCAAGACGGAAAAGAGGGCCGTCCACCGTCCGGAGTCTCTGACCCGGAAGAAGAACAGGGGTGGATCATGAGCGCAGGGAGCGACCAGGAGCGGCAGGAAACTCTCGACCACTTCGGCGAGGCAGTCAACATGACTGCGGACGAGCTGGAGGAATGGCTCGATACCGATCAGTCCCGTGAAGTCGGTCAGAAGGACGGTGGAGAGTCCACCGGCCATGCATCCGGCCGAAGGATCGTGAAGCTGCTACGTACCCGCAAAGGCGAGCTCAAGGACGACGATCTTGCACACATGCGTAAGGTCTCCGGCTACGTGCGGAGGCACCTTGCCCAGCGTCCCGGAGGGGACGTCCGCGATACCCGTTGGCGCTACTCGCTGATGAACTGGGGACACGACCCCGCGAAATAGGACCACAGCGAGGCCGTCGCCCACGCGGCGACCCGGGCAAGGTTCTCGGGCTTTCGGGTCTCCGCACACGGGAGCGCCGCCCGAAGACGATCACTCTGCATACGCGCCCGTCGTCGTCAGGCCACGTCTGCCAGAAGACCGCACGTACGCAATCCCCGACCGACTGGCTGGCCTCCGGGGGAGATGGCGCTGCTTTGCCGACCGGGCGACGCCGTGTCGTACGCCATACGGAGGGCGCTGGTGCGGCGCGGGTTTCGTCGTCTGCCGCTCGGGGGACTGCGGAATCCATGGGTGACTACGACAACAAGATCACGGTTGCGGTTCCAGCCGATCGGCTCTTCTCCTACCTCGCCGACGTGAAGAACCTGCCCGCCTATATGCCCCGTCTGACATCCGCGCGCCCTCACGGTGGCGAGCAGGTCACCGTCACCGCTCACATCGACCCGCCAGACGCTCCGGAACAGGACGTCACCAGCGAGGCCTGGGTGCGCGTCGTCGAGGAAAGCAAGAGCTTGGAGTGGGGTGCGGCCGGTCCGCACCATTACCGTGGCCGACTGCATGTCGCCCCCGGCGACGAAGCATCCCACTCCGTGTTGACCGTCGAACTGCATACTGAGCAGACGGACGGCCCGCCGGTACAAGACGGGCTGCGGGAGGCACTGACGGGTATCAAGTCCGCCGTCGAGAGCGCCGAGCACTAGGCATTCCGCCGCTGTCAACGCTCACGAAACAACGAAGCGGCAAGCGGCTTGCCATCCGGCCGAGAGTAGGCCGACGGTAGGTCGGCAGGCCAGGGCCTCCATGCGAAAACCGCCGCCGAGCCGGTGGCCTGACCGACCTCAGCTTTCGTCCGCCCCCGAACCTGCCGCGGCGTCCAGCGGCAACCTCCGAACACCATGAGGGGAAAACCGTTGAACTGGCAGAACCCAGAACGGGAGAGCAGCAGTGGATAAGAGTGAGCTGGTTGAGACGGTCGCGCGCAAGACGGCAGATCACGGTGCCGAGGTGCCCCCGGAGACGATCGGTCAGGTTATCGATGCCCTTTTCGGCACGGTGGAGAGGGCCGGAGCCATCGCGGAAGGCCTTAGGAGGGGAGAGACAGTCGCTCTTCTCGGTTTCGGGGACTTCCACATCGAGGAAACGCAGCCGGCTCTGCGGCCGGGTGCAGCCCTCAGTCAATACGTGAACAGCACTGATTGAGAGTCCCAGGAAAAGGCCTTACGTCCGGCGGCAAGGCTTCCCACTCGAAGGGGACGACAACGCGGTCGCCGGCCCGGACGTTCGTCGCCTTCGAGCCGACTTCCTCCACGATGCCCATCGGCTCGTGGCCCAGGATGTCGCTGGTTTCGAGGAAGGGTCCGAACAGTTCGTAGGGGTGCAGGTCGGACCCGCAAAGTCTGGTCGTCGTGACCTTGATGATCACGTCGGTTGGGTCCTGGATTTCCGGGTCGGACACGGTGTAGATACGCACGTTGCGCTTGCCGTGCCAGGTCAACGCCTTCATGGGCTTCTCCCTCAGTCCGTGCTGTCGTGGTCGCGCGATGTGGGCTCTGCCATCCTGCGGTGGATTTCGGCCTTGGACGCGTCCGGCGAGAGCTAGAGGGCCAGTCCCTGCGCCTTGGTCTTGACCGACCCGGCGGCGATCCGGTGCTTGTCGGCGAAGAGAGCGTCCAGGCCCTGCTCGGCCACCTGTGCCGGATCGTCCTTGACCTGCTGGCCGACCGTGGTGTCGTCCATGCCCGCGCGGTGGAAGATGTCCGTCTCGGTGGGGCCGGGCATCAGTGCGGTGATCGAGACTCCGGTGTCCTTGAGCTCGTTCTGCAAAGCCTGCGTGAAGGACTGCAGGAACGACTTGGACGCGTTGTACACCGCCTGGTAGGAGCCGGGCATCATCGCCGCGATGGAGGAGCTGATGAGCACGTAGCCGGCGTCGATGGCCACCATGTCCTGCAGCACGCGCTTGGCGAAGTGCACGGTGGACCGGACATTGAGGTCGACGACCTCCAGCTCGTCGGCAAGCATGTTGTCGTGGAACGCCCCGCCGCATCCGACGCCCGCGTTCAGCGCCGCGACAGCCACCGGCTGCCCCACCGCGGCCACCACCGCGTACAAGCGCTCGACTTCGTCATAGGCGCGCAGGTCCGCCTGGACGACCTCCACCTGTGCGCCCGCCTCGCGAAACCGCTGCGCCGCTGCGTACAGACGGTCATGATCTTCGGCGTTCACGACGAGGTCGAAGCCGCGCTTCGCGAGCTGCCGCGCGAGCTCGAAGCCGATCCCGCTCGACGCACCGGTGACCACGGCCAAAGGCTTGATATCAGACATAGGGCACTTCCTACCTCTATAGCCCGGTTCTCGCATCGTCAGGAGGGCAACTGCGGCACGACTGCTTGCCAGTTCGTCTCTGCCGAGCCTTATTGATCTCGACTACGAGAGAAGCCGTACCCGAAGCCCAATGTCTACTGCGGCCAAGACAGTTTTTCGCTTGCCTGACGCAGAGGAAGTCGAGTGTTGCGCGGTAAGGGAGGCGGGGGCGGGGCAGATGGAGATTCCCGGGTAGGTCGGCGGTGCAGCGGCGAGCCGAGGAGACCAGGGTAAACCTGACGAACACGGTGTGCGTCGACGCTACCGCCATCCGCCCCACGCCCACCGTCGCCGGTGCGCGCGAGAGGACCCGGAGCTTCCTCGACAGCCTCCGGAAGCCGGCCGTCGCCCCGGAAGCGGCCGGCTCCGTGGTCTTGGTCGTCTCCGAACTCGTCACTAACGCCCTTCGCCACGGAGGCGGAACCTACACCCTCCGACTGGGCGTCCACCCCGATCTCATCGAGGTGGCCGTCGACGACGCCAGCTCACGGGTCCCGTGCCTGCGCACCCCCGACCAGAGCGGTGCCACCGGCGGCTGGCGCATGGTCACCCGTCTCGCACGCACCACCGCGGTGATCCACCGCCCTTCCGGCGGCAAGACCGTCAGCGCCTTCCTCGCCCAGTAGGTCACCACGCCGGATTCCTGCTCGGCCCACCGTCGCCTCGTCCGGGCTATTCGCCGTCCGGGGAGGAGGAGCGGGAGGCCTGGTAGGACTCCCAGTCCGCACGCCCTCCGCTACCGAGGACTTGAGCGGGAAGGTGCATCGTGTCGCTGGGAAGTTCTTGTAGTTCGCGCCGGGTGATTCGGGCGACGAGTGCGGGGAACAGCGGGCGCAGGGGTTGGCACCAGCGGAGCCAGGGTGGGGCGTAGGTGTGCGGCGCGCGGTGGGTGATGCCCCGGGTGAGCCACTGGGCGACCTGGCCGGAGGTGTGGACGCGGCGGGCGGGGCGGGGCTGGTTACGCCGCAGTGCCGCCAGGACGGGGTGGCCATCGATGCCGGTGAGCATGTCGGTGCCGGTCCAGTGCAGGTAGGCGATACCGACCTGGACCCCGTCAGGTTCGACCTCGCCGCGCAGCGCGAGGGCGAACGACTCCACCCCGGCCTTGGAGGCGCAGTAGGCGCTCATCATGGGCGCTGCGCCGAACGCGGCGGTCGAGGCGATCTGCAGGAAGTACCCCCGGGTGGCGGTGAGCTGAGGCAGAAACGCGCGGGCCGTGTTGGCGGAGCCGATGAGGTTCACGTCGATGACCCGTTGCCAGAGCTCGGCGGCGGTGCCCTTGAATGGGCCGCTCACCGCGATGCCGGCGTTGGCCACGACGACACTGGCGGGGCCGAGCTCCGCTTCTACCCGACGGGCGGCGCCCACGAGCGCCGCACAGTCGGTGACATCCGCCTCGATACAGATACTCGGACCTGGCAGACTCGCGGCGACCTCCTCCAGGGTCTTGCTCTCCCGTCCGAGCAGAGCCAGGTGCATCCCAGCATCCGAGAGGCTTCGTGCGAGGGCTTCACCGACACCGCGCGCGGCGCCAGTGACGACCGCAACGCGCCCGCACAGAGGAGAGCCGGGAGCACGGGGAGCTCGGTATCGGTAAAGGTTGGTGTCTCGCATCGCGTCTCCTCACTCCGAGCGAGTGCCGGTGCAAGCTGACCGGCCACCCGCAGCACCGTCGGCCCACGCACCGCTGACGCACCCCCTGTGCCCCCGGGCCAGGCCGGTATGCAGGAGTCTCTCGGACACCCTTCGCGGGCTGCGAGCAGGCGGCGCACCACAGGTCTGTTGCCCGTGACCGCGCTTCGCTCGCTCACGGACGCTGGGTGTTCCACTACCTGTCTACGACGCAGCGGTTCGGCTTGCGGCCGACGGTGACGGCAATCCTGCCGGCCCGAACGAGGGGCGCGGCAGCAATGCGCACCGTGCCGTTGCCGTCAGCACGGGAAGTCAGCCTGCGGCAGCGGACCGTCCAGCGCGTATGCCCGGTGACAGCCGCGCCGACCAAGTTTCTGGTTCAGCTCAGCAAGCGCAGGACGGCCTTCTCCACGGGACCTTGCGTGGCCAGCGGCCCCTTCCGGCCGCGGGCGCCGAGATCCGGGAGTGCGGCTTCGATGGTCACCCCTTCGTCGAACAGCTCGAACAGCCTCGGGTTGATGTAGGAGGCGCGGCACACGGCCGGTGTGTTGCCGAGGTAGTTGGCTACTTCCCGCACTGCACGTGAAGCCGCGCGCTTGCGGGCTGCCTTCGAGTTCTTTGACGCTTCTGCGGAGACGGCGAGCGCGACGGCGGCTAGCACTGTCGCGTGCCAGGTGCGGAAGTCCTTCGTCGTGATGGAGTGGCCGGACAGGGTGTGCAGGTGCTCGTTGAGGTCGCTGCCCTCCACCTGGTGCCAGCGCCGCTCTTCCCAGTACTCGATCAGCCGGTCGGTGCCGCCCTGTCGCCTCAGTAGAGCCCGTACGACGGTGAAGGATTCGTCGTCGACCAGTTCCCTGCAGTACTGCCGCCCGCTCTTGGCCGGGTAGTCGAAGCCGATCTCCCCGCTGCGGCAGGTGACCTGGTCCCGGCGCACCGTGGTCAGCCCGTACGAGTCGTTCGTGCGTGTGTACTGCTTATCGCCTACGCGGAAGAAGCCGAGGTCCAGCAGCCGCACCCCCAGTGCCAGTACCCTCTCGCGGGTGAGCCCCCGGCCGCCGAGGTCCCGTGCCACCCGCCGCCTGACCGCGGGCAGTGCGGCCGCCACCTCCAGCACCCGGTCGTGCTTCGCCTGTTCCTGCTGCGCCCTGAACTGTGGGTGATAGAGATACTGACGGCGTCCCGCGTCGTCCGTGCCCACCGCTTGCACGTGGCCGTTGGGCCAAGGGCAGATCCATACCTCCCGCCATGCCGGAGGAATGACCAGTTCCCTGACCCTGCGGCGCTCCGGCTCATCGGTGATCCGGAGATCATCGGCATCGACGAAGCGGAAGCCGCGCCCCTGCTTGATACGCCGGTATCCGGGCTCCGACGGGTGACTGGTACGCAGTCGCATAGATCCTCTTCGGGGCCTCATACGTGACCATCGCAGCCTCCCCTCATCCCGCGATGCGGCAGAGCGCGGCCTGGGCGGCTGCCGGGCACCGGTCCGTCGGCCCGTCGGTCCGGGCTCACCAGGCCCAGTCGGCGAAAGACTGCGACGGTCCCATGGCGGGATCCCCGGTCGGAACCGGCGTCGCCCCGGTGAAGGAGACCCGTCAGGGCTGGCGGCGGGCGTGATCGGCGGCCTCGCCCGCAGCGCTGCTCTCCGAGGTGGCACCGCGGGTGCTGAGCGTGCCACCGCTGGACTCGAGATGGGCGCGGACGAACCACTGGAAGAGTTCCAGACCGCGCAGTTGCTCGGTGAGCATGTCCTGGGTCACCGGGTCGAGCGTTTCGGTGGCTTGCATCACCTCGCGGTGGTCCTCGATCACAGCCGTGTAGACGAGATCGAGGGCGCCAAGGTGCTCAATGGCCTCGGCACGACCGATCGAGTAGTCGTCCCAGGTGCGCTTGTCGACCAGGGAGCCAGGGGTGCCCTTGGGTTCACCGCCGAGGGTAGAAATACGTTCGGCGAGGTCGTCCGTCATGGAACGCACCTGCTCGACCTGCGGGTCGATCATCTCGTGCACGGCGATGAAATGCGGGCCGACCACGTTCCAGTGCACGTGCTTCAAGGTGAGGTGCAGGTCGTTGAGCGCGTGCGGACGCATCTGCAGTTCGACGATGATTTTGGTGCTGTCCTGAGTGCTCATTCCCGGCACGGTGTACGGGATCTGGGAACTTTCTGATGGCACGGTGATACCCCTCAGTTGGTTATGTGCGGGTCCTCTCAGAAGAACAGAATGGTTCATTTCTCGCCTGTCGGTGGCGTCGTGACCACAGGTCGTGGGAAGTACGGATTCCTTCTACGGAAGCGAAAGGTGAAGTCGCGAGCGCAGGCGCGAAGTGAACGACGAAGGTGTATGCCCGGGCGCTCACCCACCGGCTGGTCACGACGGCCTCGGAGCCGCCGAATGCTCGGGGGAGCGGGGTGGCGTCGGGACCGGACCAGGCGGCGTAGCGTCCGCGGTCGAGCGTGATGTGCGGCTTCCAGCGCTCGGTGACGTGTAGGGGTTAACAACGGCTAACACAATGACGCGGATCGGCGCTGTTGACCGTGTCCGCGTCAGGAGTTGGGCGTTGTCCGGGCATCGGGACTTCGCCGTGGATCGTGTCAGATGACCTGTGGGAGCGAATTGAGCCCCTGCTGCCGCGCAAGAAGCGTCGGTTTCGGCACCCTGGACGCAAGTCGCTGCCCGACCGGCAGGTGTTGTGCGGCATCCTCTTCGTGCTGCACACCGGCATCCAGTGGGAGTACCTGCCAAAGGAGTTGGGCTTCGGGTCGGGCATGACGTGCTGGCGGAGGTTGCGGGACTGGAACGAGGCCGGCGTCTGGCAGCAGCTGCATGAAGTGCTGCTGGCCGAGCTCAACGCGGCGGCCCGTCTCGACTGGTCGCGTGCGGTGGTCGATTCCAGCCACGTGCGAGCCGTAAAAGGGGGAGCCAGACGGGACCGAGTCCGGTCGATCGTGGCCGAACCGGATCGAAACACCACCTGATCACCGACGGACACGGCACACCGTTCGCCGTGATCCTCACCGGCGGCAACCGCAACGACGTCACCCAGCTCCTGCCGCTGATCGACGCCATCCCACCTATCAGGGGCCGGGTCGGGCATCCGCGACGTAGGCCGGACTCACTCTTCGCCGACCGCGGGTACGACCACGACATCTACCGCGACCAGGTCCGGCAACGCCGCATCGTCCCGGCAATCGCCCGCCGCGGCACCCTCCACGGCACCGGACTGGGCAAATACCGCTGGGTCGTCGAACGCAGCTTCGCCTGGCTCCACGGCTTCAAACGCCTCCGCATCCGCTGGGAACGCCGAGCAGACATCCACGAAGCCTTCCTCAAACTCGCCTGCTGCCTCATCACCCATCGACAGATCGACTCACTGCGAAGGCCGATGCCGGCCCGTGAGACCAATCTGGCTACTTCCAGACGGTGAAGTAGTTCTCGACAGGCATAGTGATCTTGAAAACCATCCCGTACTCGCGTCGCAGATCCGCCACGCTGGTCAAGGCAGGCTCGTTGAGGCAACGTCGCACCGGCGGATCATGGGGGCTGCATGGGCGTGGCTCTTCAATCAGCTGACCTGTGTTCCCACTGCGCACCTGGTCCCAGCTGAGGGTGAGAGTGGTGCCGCCGGAAAAGTGTGTTGGTTCCCCGGTTCCTGGTCCTTGCGGGTCGCCTGCTTTCCCGCGGTAGTAGTCGACGACTGCGCGCGCGTAGTGGAACTCATGGTTGAAGGGGATGGGAGGTCCCGTACGGTCTCCTGCGCTGAGCACTCCGTCGATGGTGTCGGCCATCCGGCGGGGATCTGCCCCAAAGTAGGCAGCAACGGACATCATGCATTTGATCTTGTACCTGTCGGAGCCTGTCGGGAGGAACAGCTCCTTCGCGCTCCCGCCAACACACACATCTTCCAGAACAACCAGCCCCAGCGTGAGCGGCGTTTCGGCGTCCCAGACGGCGATGACGTCCCGGCTGGCCAACTCCACCTCCTGCCGCGCCTTCAGGGCTTCTGGGCTGCCAGCCAGTTTGCGCACGGTCTTCTCGCTGGTCGCGCGCCCGCACGCTGCGAGAACAAGCACCAAGACGATAGTGAAAGGTAAGTCGATCACGCGGCGTATCCAGGGTCTCCGCTGTCGGCTCAGAGTCGGCGAACCGGGCCAGGTCGCAGCGATGGTAGCCAGAAGAACAGCCAGGACGAGTATCACGATCCAGAAGGTGGTCGTCATGACGGCCATGATTCGCTAGCTGCACGGACCGCTGCTACCCGTACAGATACTCATAGAGCCCAACGTCGAGGGACCGGACACTCATCTCCTACCTGGAGCGACAGCAACGTCACCTCATTCTGTTAGGCGCTGTAAGCCGTCCGCACGCTGCAGCGTTCGCCACACCGTCTCCTCCAGACCCGGCAGCTCGGTTTCGGGCAGCACCTTGACCTTGCTGGCGAACCGCACCGTGCCGCCCCGTTGCAAGGGCACGGGCAAGCAGGACGGCGAGGGGCTGATTCAACCTCACACGCACCTCCGCCGGCCCGTGCTCAACCGTGGCGAGGGCGAGGTACGGGCGATCGCCAGATGCCGATGTGCGGCCTGGCTCGACAGCCGGCGTCCAGCAGTCGGCACCACATGTCGCCGACGGCCCGCTCGGTTCTCTCATCCGGCAGCAGCTCAGCACTGTGCATCTGACCAGCGTACGGCCGCTCATGCCGCGCCTTTCGAGGTGATGCTGACCGTCCGGGTCGGCATGCGGGCCGCCGTCGTGCATGCAAGGCGGACTTCACCCGTTCGGCCCTCCCGTTCAAGGTGAGTGACTGGTCGTAGCACATCGGCTACGGGCCCCGCGCAGCGCCTATCCGGTGCGCAGCACATGACGAAACGTCGAGCGAGGGCCACTTTTTCTGCGGTTGCACCGATCAGTGGTCGCGCGAAATCTGAGTCGCGTCGTGCGGCGAATCCTCTGCCGCATGGAGAAGGCTTCTTTGGACCGCGCAGGACCGTTGCCCGTGCCCGTCGCCTGGTGCTCGGAGCTGGGTCGTGTCCCGTGGGCCGGACGAACGGAGAGAAGTGATGCACGGAGCGACCAAGGAACAATCCGCCCGGCACGAGAGCTCGGAGACTCCGACGGGCCGGCTTGGTGCCGCCATCGTCGGCCTGGGCGGAGCCGTCGCGACCACAGCCGTGGCGGGAGTGGAGTTGCTCAAGCTGGGCATCAGCGGCCGGGACGGCCTGCCGTTGGCCTCGCGTACGGATCTGGTGCCCTACGAGGAGCTGGTGTTCGGCGGCTGGGACCTCTCGGCCGACGACCTGGCCAAGGCCGCGCACCTGCACGGCGTTCTGGAACCGGCGCAGATCGAAGCTGCCGCGCCCAGGCTGCAGCAGCTGAAGCCGTGGCCGGCGGTGGCGGACAGGGAGTACTGCCGGGGGGTGACCGGCGCCAACGTCGTGCCCATCGACAGCCTGCGCGAGCGCACGGAACGTATCCGGGAGGACCTGCGGCGGTTCCGGGACGAACAGGGACTGGACGAGGTGGTCGTGGTCAATCTCGCCTCGACCGAACGCCTGCCCGATCCCGCCTCGCCTGCTCTCGCCTCGACCGAGGCGTTCGAGGCGGCGCTGGACACCGGCGACGAGGCGATCACTCCCGCGATGCTCTACGCCTACGCGGCACTCCGCGAGGGCATGCCCTACCTCAACTTCACCCCCAGCAGCGGGGCCGACGTTCCCGCTCTCATGCGCATGGCCGAGGAGCAGGGCGTCCCGATCGCCGGCAAGGACGGCAAGACCGGGCAGACCATGGTGAAGACCGTCCTCGCCCCCGCGCTGCGATCACGTGCGCTGCGGGTCGAGGGGTGGTACTCCACGAACCTGCTCGGCAACCGCGACGGACGGGCCTTGGAGGACCCCGACTCGATGGCCAGCAAGATGGCCACCAAGGAGTCGGTGCTGGACGAGGTGCTCGGCTACCCGGTGGAGGACCACCAGGTGCGCATCGAGTTCTACCGGCCGCGCGGTGACGAGAAGGAAGCGTGGGACAACATCGACCTCGTGGGCTTCCTCGGCCGCCGTATGCAAATGAAGATCGACTTCCTGTGCCGGGACTCCGTCCTGGCCGCGCCGCTGGTGCTGGAGCTGATCCGGTTGCTGGCCGAGGCACGGCGCCGCGGTGAGAGCGGAGTGCAGGAGCAGTTCGGGTTCTTCTTCAAGGCCCCGATGACCTCGGACGGCAGCGTTCCCGAGCACGCCCTGCACATCCAGGAACAGACTCTTCTGGACTGGCTGGACGACGCGGGCCGGGCCGTGACGAACGGGCGGTCGTGACGCAGGCTCCTCCCCACCCCGCGCGGCGGGACGGGGAAGTGCCGCGCGGGGCCCTGCGGGCGGTCGTTCCGCTGTTGCGCGAGATCGGCGACCTCAAGCGAGTGCGTACGGCCGGCAGCGGCGCCTCGATGGCCGAACGAGCGTTCTGCCGCTCATGGGCGCAGCTGGTGCGGCACGAGGAGCCCGACCGGGTTGCCGTGCGCGAGTGCGCCGCCGCCGTTGCCGGTGCGCGTCTGGCGGGGATCGACGGCCAGGTCCTGCGACGGTGCGGGTTGAGCGCCGGTGAGGCGGTGGCTGTGCTGGAACGGTCGGTCGCCCAGCACGCGGGCCTCGTCGACCCGGTGACCGCCGGCCTCCTTGCTGAAGCCCTGCCGGATCTGGTGCAGGGCACTGACGAGGACCGTGCCCCGGGATTCGCGTCGGCGCTCTGCACCCAGCCCCGGGCGGGCGCCACCTGCCCGGGCAGACCACGGCTGATGGCGGAGCCGCCCGAAAGCCACGGCGACCACTGCTGGGCGGTGGCTGTCTACGGAGTTCTGCTGGCCGATGCGTTCGGCGCCGCTCCTGGCGACGTCTTCCTTCTCGGCCTGGCCCACCACCTGCACAACACCGTCCTGCCCGACGCGGGTTTCGCCGGAGAACAACTCCTGGGCCAACACCTGCCCGCCGTTCTCTCGGCGCTGACCCGGCAGCAACTCGACGGCCTGCCCGAAACCCTCGCAGCGCGCGTGGCCTCGTTGCTCGCACTGCGCGATGGAGCCGACGCACCGGCCGCACGCGCCTTCCACGCCGCTGACGTCCTCGACCGCGTCCTTCAGGTTCGCCACCACGCGCGGGCCGCCGCTTTCACCGCCGAACAAGCCCTGGAAGACCTGGACCTGGTTCACCCCTCGCCGGTGTCCGGCTTTCACCGGGCCGTACTGGACGCGGTGGAGACGAAATGAGCCGTACGGCCCGTCACGCGGCGGCCGGAGGCGCGGCGGCCGGCTCTGCGGCTGCCGAAGACCGGACGGTCGCGGAGGCGACGTCGCAGGGCCGGGCCACCACTCTGGTCAGCCCCGGCAACGGGGCCCCGCTGCGTTCTTGCGGACCGGGGTTGCTGTCTGACGGTGAACGACGCTGGCCCGTCGTGGCGGGCATTCCCTGGCTGCGCACCGGCCGCGAGGAACTGCGCGAGCAGGCGGTACGTCGTATCGAGGCGGGCGATCCGGACGGTGCCGCTTCTGTTCTGCTCGCCGACAGCGACGACTGGTGGGACGGTCCGGCCCCCACCCCCGAGGCGTTGCGCGCCGTTCTGACGGCGCGGACCCTGCGCGAGGCGGTGACGCTGCTGGGTATGGGCAGGGTCGGCGCGTATTTCCTGCACCGGTGGAGCGATCCGACCTGGCTGGCTGTGCTCGCTCTGACCGCACGGCATTCCCCAGGTGTCTTGCCGGTACTCGAACTGGCCTGCGGGACGGGACATCTGCTGAGGGAACTGCGGCTGCGCGGGCACCGGGACGTGACCGGGATCGACGTGGTCTTCGCCAAGCTGTGGCTGGCCCGTCGCTTCGTCGTCCCGCAAGCACGGCTGGTATGCGCCGACGTCACCGCTCCTTGGCCGCTGCAACCTCCAGGCACGCCGGCGTACGTGGCGTGCCACGACGCGCTGTACTTTCTGCCGCACAAGGAGGAAATGGTGGGCCGCGCACTGTCGTACGCCGCCGGCGGCGGGGTCGTGCTGGGCCACTGCCACAACGCCCTCGTTCCCGGGCCGGTGTCCGGCCTGCCGCTGGATCCGGCCGGATGGTCTGCCCTCCTGCCAGGGGCGGTCTGCTACGACGACGCCGACCTCACCCGTGCCGCACTGGCAGGGACCCGCCCACGTGCTCGCACGCCGGAGGCGCTGACCGATTGCGAAGCCATGGCCGTGGTCAGCGTCCCGTCTCCGCCCCCCGGGTACGGCCCGCTGTCCGTGGACCGGCCCGTGGCCGGCCGGCCTCTGCGCCGCAACCCGCTTTACAGCGGCGGCTCGCTGCGCTGGCCGGGGGAACGCTGGCGAGCGGAGTACGAAGCCGCCGCCCGCGCCTTTCTGCCCGACCGTGTCGATCTCTCTCCTACCGTGCTCACCGATGCCCGGGCCGGGCGGCTGACGCCGGAGGTTGTCGACCTGGCCCGCCGCCGGGTGCTCCTGGACCTTCCGGAGGGATGGTGAATACGGGACACGGAGCCGCCGCCGTGTGCCGGTGGGCGATCGCGGGATGCGGATGGGTCGCCCGGGATCACTTCCTGCCCGGACTCCTGGCGGCCGCCGACGGAACAGCCGGCGTGGTGCCGCGTCTGGTCGCCGTGACCGACGCCGATCCCGCAGCCGCCGCACGGCTTGCCGGCCGGGCGCCCGGTGCCGTGACAGCCGCCGGCCTCGCCTCCCTGCTGGCCGAACACCGGCCCGACGCGGTGTACGTAGCGACGCCCAATCACGCCCACCTCCCGGTGGCCGCGGCGGCCGCGGCTGCGGGGGTCGCCGTGCTGTGCGAGAAGCCGCTGGCCGCCGACCTCACCGATGCGGAGCGCCTGGTCGCCGCATGCCACGAGGCGGGCATCCTGGCGGCCACCGCCTACGACCAGCGTTTCCATCCGGGCCACCGCGCGGGGAGGGAGGTGGTGTCCTCCGGCGCTCTGGGAACCGTGACGGCGGTGCGGATCACCTACTGCTGCTGGCTGCCACCCGCCTGGTCGCCGGACGGACGCCCCTACGACAACTGGCGCACCGATCCGGTGCGGGCGGGCGGCGGTGCCGCCCTCGATCTCGCGCCGCACGGCCTGGACCTGGTGGGAGTCCTGCTGGGAGGGGATGACGTGGCCGAACTGACGGCACTGGTGCAACACCAGGTGCACCCCTACGCGGTCGACGACGGTGCTGTACTGGCCGGCCGCACCGGTGGCGGGGTCCTCGTCTCCCTCCACGTCGCCTACAACACCCCGGACACGCTGCCCCGCCGCCGATTGGAGGTCATCGGCACGCTCGGCCAGCTGACCGCCGTCGACACACTCGGCCAGGACGCCGGGGGAGAGCTTTGGTTCACCGGCGTGGACAGCGCGCGCCGCGTGCCCGTGCCGTTCGACACCGCGGCGTCCCCCTTCGCCGTCCAGGTCAGGGAGTTCTCCGAAGCCGCGGTCGCCGTGCGCGACGGCCAGGCGGTGCAGGCCGCCTGGCCGTGGCCGCTCACTCGGGATCTGGCCCTGCACCGGTTGCTGCTGGACGCCCTGCCCCGCACCACCCGCCGGCCCGCCGCTCCGCCGATGCCGGTCCCGTCCACCGTCGAGGAAGGCTGACGATGACCCTGACGATGTACGCCTGCGCCAACTGCGGCCACTGGCAGCGCTGGTTCGCCACCCCACCCGCCTGCCCGGTCTGCTGCGACGTGCGCAACGCGCTGCCCGAGGAGGGCTGGAGCTTCCCCGACGAGAAGGCCGTCGAAGCCCTGCTGGTCGCGGACTGGCACCGCCCCGTCCCCGGCGTCACCGGATTTCGCACCCTGCCCTCCTTCGGCCTGGGTTCGACGGGCTGGCTGATCGAGGCCGAGGGCGGCAACGTCGCCTGGGAGGGCGCTCCCTACTATCCGCCGGACGCCCTGGCCGAGATCGAGCGGCTCGGTGGGATCGGCCGGCTCGGCGCCAGCCATGTCCACGGCTACGGGGCCCTGTGGCAGCTGCAGGACCGCTTCGCCCCGCCGGTCGTGGCCGTCGGCGTGCGGGATCTGGTGTGGACGAAGGCGTTCCAGGTCACCTGGCCGGTGGACGAGCGCTTCGAGCTGGCGCCCGGCCTGACCGTGCACCGTACCGGCGGACACTTCCCCGGTCACTGCGTGCTGCACGACGAGCGCCGCAAGATCCTCTTCTGCGGCGACGCCCTGAAGGTCGACCTGGACGGCGCCGTGCCCCGCGCCCTGTCCTGCCACAAGGCCTACCACGCCCAAATCCCGCTCTCCCACGACGAAGTGCGCCACTACCGGTCGGTGATCGGCGCGCTGGACTTCGAAGCGGTCGCCACGCCCTTCGAGTTCGCCGCCCCCGTGACCACCGCGGACGTCCTGCGCCTCTTCGACCACCAGCTGACCGGCCGGCCTGACACGGCCCCTCTCCTCCTGGGAGCCGACCGGTGAGCGCCGCCGACGAGCACCCGGTGGTCAGCGCCTACCGGGACGCGATGGCCCCCGGCGAGCAGCAGCACTTCGACATCAGCACCGGGGACCGCACCGGTCTCCCGGTCGTCTCGGCCGACCACGCCGACGCCGCAGGCGTCCTCAAGAACTCCTGCGGATACGGAGCGGACCTCACCCAGGCCCGTATCGGTGCCTACGGCGAACTCGCCGAGGAGGTGCTTTTGGCACGGCACCTCGCCCGAACCGAGCGCAGTCGCGCCTCCTACACGGAACTGGTCCGTGCCCGCGGCCGGGACCGGGTCGCCGACCCCGTAGGCCTCGTGCTGCCGGCCGGTGCGGACTACGCCCCCGAGCGTCCGCTGGACTGGGTGCCCGCCCGTCGGTACCGCACCGGCGAAGAGGTCATGGTGCCCGCCGAGTTCGTCGCCTCCAGCGCGGCGGACCTGCCCGGCGGCCCCCCGCCCGGCGGCTGGCTGACCACTCCGGTCTGCAACGGCCTGGGAGCCGGCGACTCCCCGGAGCGGGCTCTGTCCCACGCGCTGCTGGAGATCCTCCAGCGCGACGGCAACGCCACCGCCCACCGCGCCATGGACCAAGGCGTGGTCATCGACCTGGACGACGTGGGTGACCCGGTCACCCGCCACATCCTGGACCGGCTCCGGAACGTCGGCATCCAGGTTCTGCCCAAGCTCGCCTCCACCCAGTTCGGCCTCGCCGACATCCATGTCGTCGGCACGGACGACACCTCGCAGGAGGCGGAGAGCGCGGCGTTGGCGCTCACCGCGTGCGGCGAGGCCGCACACCCCGACCGCGAAACGGCGCTGCGCAAGGCGCTGACGGAGTACGTCTCGTCCCGCGCGCGGAAGGTGTTCTCGCACAGCCCGCTGGAGACGGTCGCCCGGATCGCCCCGCCCGGGTACCTGGAGCGTGAGCTGTCCGTTCCGATGAAGTCCCAGGAACCGGCGGCACTGGCGGCGATGAGGACCTGGAGCACCCTGGACGCCCCGCGCCTACGCGAGCTGCTGGAGCCCACTGTGCTGTCCCGCCGCTCCACCATCGCCTTCTCCGCCCTGCCCACCGTGTCCGCCGGATCGCTCGACGCCCCCCGCGACCTTTTGGAAGACCTGCTGGGACGCCTTCGAGATTTCGATGTCCTGGTGGTCGACGCGAGCGCTCAAGGGGCCCATACCGTCAAGGTGCTCGTCCCCGGCATGGAGGTAGAGACCATGTCGTACGCGCGGATCGGCGAACGCGGCGTACGCAGGCTCCAGGAGCGTGAGCACCCCCTGGCCGGGGTGGGCCCCCTCCCTCACCGCGGAGCACGGCCGGTGCACCTCACGGCTGAAGCACGCGAACGGCTGGGCGGACCCGCCTGGTTCGACATCGACCACGCACGCAGGACAGTCGGTGCGCTGTACCCCCTGTACCGCGAACCCGACCGGCACACGCTGGCCCGCACTGACGCAGGAGCGACGAGATGACACCCACCGACCACCAGCTGCGCTACGCCTACAACACCAACGGCATGAGCTCACATCGCCTGGACGACGCGCTGGCGCTGCTGGCCGACACCGGCTACGACGGGGTCGCGCTCACCGTGGACGTGGCCCACCACGACCCGTTCGCACCGGACCTGGCCGCCCGCACGGCGGCGTTGGCCCGCCGCCTGGACCGCCTCGGTCTGGGCAGCACCGTCGAGACGGGCGCACGATTCCTGCTGGACCCCCGGCACAAGCACGAGCCGACCCTGGTCACCGCGGACCCGGCGGGCCGGGCCCGCCGGGTGGCCTTCCTGCGCCGGTGCGTGGACATCGCCGCCGACCTGGGCAGCGAAGCCGTCTCGTTCTGGGCGGGCGTCCCCGCGAAGGGCACGGACACCTCACCCGGAGGGACGGCATGGAGCCACCTGGTGGAGGGAGTGCGGAACGTGACGGCGTACGCGGCCGAGCGGGGCGTGGCGGCGGCGTTCGAACCGGAACCGGGGATGCTCGTAGAGGACTGCGCCGACTGGCTGCGGCTCTCGGCCCTGGTTCCCGGCTTGCGGCTGGCCCTGGACACCGGACACTGCCTGGTCACCGGCGACCTGACCCCCGAAGAGGCGGTGGTGCGGCACGCAGGGGATCTCGGCGCGGTCGCCGTGGAGGACATGCCCTCGGGGCGACATGAACACCGCGCGCCGGGCGAGGGCGACATGGACCTGCCCGCAGTCCTCGGAGCGCTGTCCGCCGTGCGGTACGGCGGACTGGTGAGCCTGGAACTGTCCCGTGACTCCCACCGCGCAGACACCCTTGTGCGCTCCGCGCTCGCAGCACTTCAGGACGCCGAACGCATGGGAAGCGTCGGGTGCCTGGCCCCCTCGATCTCCACCTCCACCGGTGTACCGGAGGTGACGCGATGAGGATCTGCTTCGTCTCACGACGCTACTGGCCGGCCGTCTCGGGCATGAGCGCCTACGCGGAGAACCTGCTGCGCGCGCTCACCGGTGCAGGCCATGACGTCACCCTGGTGTCCCAGTACCGTGGCGACCAGCAAGGCCGCTCCGTCTACGGCGGCGGCCCTCCTCCACCCGAGCGGATTCCCGACGGCGTAACGCTGGTAGCCCTGGAGTCTCTGGGAGAGCAGGCCGTCGGGGCCGGGCTGCCCGCCGATTTCGAGGCGGATGTGGCCACCCTGCGCGACACGATCGCCGGCCTGCACGCCGACGAGCCCTTGGACCTGCTGCACGCTCAGTACGGCTATCCGACAGGGCTGGCCGTACTCGAAGCCTCCGAACAACTCGGGATCCCGGCTGTCGTCTCCATCCAGGGCGGCGACGGCCACTGGATCGGCACCTGCTGCACCACCCACCGCAGGGCGATCCGCCGGGTTCTTGAGGAAGCACCGGCCCTGCTGATCGGCTCCCCCTCCTTCAGAGCCGACGTCGCGGCCCGCCACCAAGTGCCGGCCGAGCGCTTCACCGTGATCTCCGGAGCCACCGACACCGACCTCTTCCACCCCACGACCGAACGGCAGATCGGAACCCTCAGCGACCCCCCGGTGCTCCTCTACCACGGCCGGATCGACGCCCGTAAAGGCGTCATGGACTTGCTGGAAGCCGCACGGCTCCTTCGCGCGGGAGGAAGGCGGATGCGGCTGCTGGTCTCCGGCACCGGCCCCGACCTGAACCTGCTGACCCAGCGGGCACTTCAACCCGACCTGGCCGATACAGTCCAGGTCCTCGGCCCCACGTCCTACCATGACGCTCCGGCCGTCTACCGGAGAGGGGACATCTTCGTCAGCCCCACCTGGGCCGAGGGCTTCTCCAACACCATCCTGGAAGCGATGGCCACCGGGCTCCCCGTTGTCTCCACCGACGTGGTCGGAGTCAGAGACTGCGTACGTGACGGCCTTAACGGGCTCCTGGTTCCACCGCACGACCCCGAATCCCTGGCCGAAGCCGTCGCCCGGATGCTCGAAGACGCACCACTACGCCAGCGCCTGGCACACGAGGCACTTCGACAAGTAGCGGACGAATGGTCCTGGCCCGTGGCCGCCGCCCGCATCTGCACCGTGTACGACGAAGTCCGTGCCGCATGGCCGACGAGAACAACGCCCAAAAGACCTACGGCCGACTCGTCTCCAGAACCCGCCACGGACTTCTCCTGCCGGTTCCGTCGCGAACCTCACCTGCTGTGACCGCTCCAGGCGTTCGCACCGCTCTCGCCATCAGCCCGCACCTCGACGACGCGGTCTTCTCCGCAGGAGGCGTATTGGCACTGCTGGCCCGAAGGGGCTGGCACGTACGAGTCGTCACCTGCTTCACCGCGTCGGTCGACGACCCCTGCCCCTTCGCGCTGTCCACCCAGCTCGACAAGGGGCTCTCGGCCGACGTCGACTACATGGCACTTCGCCGCGCCGAAGACCACGCCGCCCAGGAGAAGCTGGGCCTGCTCGCCCCGATCCACCTGCCATTGCCCGAGGCCCCTCACCGCGGGTACAACAGCCCCCGCGAACTCTTCATGCCACCGCACCGCGACGACAGAGCCGCTGCCGAGCTGCCACGTCTGCTCCGCCGGCATCTGCAGTTCGCAGACCTTGTCCTTGCCCCTCAGGCGATCGGTAACCATCTCGACCACGTGATCACCGCTCAGGCGGTCGCCGCCGAGGCCCCGCCCTCACGGACCGTCTGGTGGCGCGACATGCCCTACGCAGCACACGCACCGAACCCGGACTCCGGATCTTCACGCGGCGAGCGCAGCGAAACAAGCGAAGTGACCTGCGACATCGGGGCTGTTCTGGCGGACAAGGCCGCTGCTGCACAGTGCTACACGACTCAGCTCGGATTCCAGTTCGGCGGCCCTGACCGAGCCACCGAGAAACTGTCCTCAGCGGCCCGCTCCGAGGCCATCCGAACCCGGGCGCTGCACGCCTACGTCGAGGTAGTGCGCGCCGGACCTCACGCCCGTCGACTGCTCGAGGAGTCCAAGCGGCTCGAAGCAGATCACAAGGAGAGGCAACCTGGGGTGGACTGTTGATCCGTGGGCAGGGTCGTCGTCCGGGCAGCGCCGAGAACAGCTCGCTCGCACGTGGTCCTTTGGCTTTTCTCGCCGACTTGCCTTCTCCGCCTTCACCCAACGGAAAGAGGCTCTGCTCTCCGTGCCCAGTCCGTGGTCCCTCGCGGCACAGGGTGCACGCATAGGCCGAGTGGTGGATCCTGGACGTGTGCGCCGGAGCGGTCCTCTGGCAAATGCTCTTCGCCTCGGCGACTTGCGGGCGTGCCGAGGCGTCTCCGGGGAAGCCCATGCGGCCGTTCGCAGGCCGAGGTACGCGGATTGCCGGAGGAAACGGAAAATCCTTCCAGCGACTCTCCCTTCCGCATCAGTATTTGAGGGCGCGCAAAGAATGGAGAACACTGTGCCGAGCAATGACGATCTGAGTAAGGGTGACAAGGTCTCCTGGAAAAGTCACGGCCATACCGTCACCGGAAAGATCAAGAAGAAGATCGCCGGCCGAGCCGAGGCGGCCGGGCGCACCGTAGAGGCCTCCAAGGAAAAGCCTCAGTACGAGGTGAAGAGCGATAAGTCTGGCCGCGACGCGGTGCATAAGCCCAGTGCTCTGCGCAGAAAGGACAGGAACTCGTGACCCCCAGCAACGCAACGTCGACCGGGACCACTGGCGGAAGAAGTTCCGTGACAGAGTTTCTACCTCCCGCCGAGTTGGAGAGCTGGCTGGAGACGAAATATTCGAAGAAGGCTGGGCAGAGCAACGGAGGTGATAGCGTCGGCAGCGCCTCGGAGAGACGGGTCGTCGACCTCCTGTGAACGAAAAAAGACGACCTCAGCGGTGACGACCTCGCTTACATGCGCAAAGTCGTCGGCTACGTGAACGGTCATTCCGAACAGCGTCCGAGCGGTGACACTGAGAGCAGGCGTTGGCGCTACTTCCTGATGAACCGGGGAAGCGACCCCTTGAAATGATCCGGCCCGAGGCTGGACCCTCGGTCATGGCTGGCTGTACCGGCGAACACTCTGCGCCGGTGCGGCCGCCTTCAACCCGGGGGCAGTTCCGGCGGGCGGTCGCCTTCCTCCTGAAACTTTGCAAGTCCCCTCGATCGCCGCATCCCGCCAGCCGACGAAGCTGCATCGGCATCCTCACTGCTCGCATCGCGCGCTTATCGACCCCGCCGCCGCGCCCGACCGCAGATGCCGGCCGTATTCGGCGCACCTCAGCCGGCGTCCGGCTGGTCGGCGGGCGACTCGTCGTGCTCACCCCCGAGGCCCGGTACTGAAGCCGCATCTGCCCCAAGCCGCTTGGTCCTCGAAATGCGCGCTGCTGACCGGCACCCCGTCCCTGACGGCATCTTGCTGGGACCGAATCAGCCCTCTGATGTCGTCGCCCACCATGCTCAGGCAGAGCCCCGTACCTACACACAGATCGGGCGGCCGAGGTCGGCGAGCAGGCCGTCAGGGAGGCCTGAGCGTCCCCCCGCTGAGTGGTGGCGGCAGCGTGGCCTAGGACAGGATTCTGCAGTTTCAGTGCGCAACCAGCCTCACTCCGCTTTGTCAACAGCAGCTGGTGAAGCTGCTCGGTGTACTCGGTCCCGACCGCACGGACGGCTTCGGCAACCTCTTCCGCGAACACCAAGGGACGACCTCAGCGGCGTGCCACACCTGCGGACCGTGATGGGTGTAGTCACATGTGCTGGACAGCGGGGAGCTTGCCTGTTTCGCCTTCATGACGGCAGGTGCGTGCCCCGGTGCCATTGCGGCCTGCGCAGAGCGCGAATCGAGTGAGGAGCGCCATGACGCCGGAGAGTTGGTCGCCCGTTTCCGGTACGGCACGCTGCGTCGCCTGTGGATCTGACCGGACCAGCGCTTCGAGACCGAACTGGCTGTGCGGCGCCTGCGGCACGACGTTCTCGCCGCGGACCTGCCCGGCCTGCCACTGCCGTCGCGTTTCGCGCTGCACAGCGCAGTCACCGGTACCGTTCTCACACCGCGAAGGCCAACTCCCCGCCCACCACGTAGCCCTCATCGCCCCCCTCTTCGACGGAGACTGGTGCGCCCTCGACCCCACCCCGGCTGCCCTGGCGTGACCGACCAGTGAACTCGTCCCCTTCTGCAGATCGTTCCGTCCAAGACGGACACTGAGCGGCTCCTGCTGGTCAGCCCCGAGCTCGCCGACGTCCTCAGCGCGATCATCTGCCGAGTCCGGAACACCACCGGCGCCGTTTCCCTGGTCCCCTCCTACGACCGCGGCGAATGCGTGTGGCAGGAGCCCGCCCCACTGCTGTTCCAACGGCGCATCTGCGGAGCTGTTCCAACGGCGCATCTGCGGAGAGGACCGGGCGTTCACCGACGAAACCGTCCGCACCATGCTGGACCAGGCGCTCATCGACACCGGGCTGACCGATGCCGTCGGCGAACCACTCCGATACACACCGCACGACTTCCGACAGATGTTCATCACCGATGCCATCCTCAGCGGACTACGCCGCAGATCGCCCAGGTAATCGCAGGTCACCAGGACATCAACGTGACTCTCGGCTACAAGGCCGTCTACCCCGAGGAGGCGATCCAGGCGCCCATGGCCTTCCTCGCCCGCCGCCGGTCCCTTCGCCCAAGCGAGGAATACCGCGTCCCCACCGGCGATGATTGGCATGAATTCCTAGGCCACTTCGAGCGACGCAAGGTCTCCATCGGAGCATGCGGCCGCGCTTTCGGCACTCCCTGCATCCACGAACACGCCTGCGTCCGCTGCCCTATGCTCTGGCCCGACCCCGCCCAACGTGACCGGCTCGTCGAGATCCGAGACAACCTCCTCGCCCGCGTTGCCGAGGCCGAACGCGAAGGATGGCTCGGCGAGGTGGAAGGGCTCCAGGTGAGTTTTGCCGGGCGGAGGACAATCTCGCCCAGCTTGATGCTGAGCAGACTCGGCGCGGCACTGTCGTCGACCTCGGGATGCCCACCTTCGCCCAGATCGCGATCCGCGCCAGTGACGTTGAGGAGCCCGCTCCGTGATTCGTCCGATCACCGACGAACCGGTCCACCGCCTAGGGCCTGTCCGGCGGATCATGTGACTGTCGGATTGCTGACTCGTTGTTCCCGGCATGGGGCGGGGTGATCTGACGAATGCCGAGTGGGGCCGGCTGGAGCCGCACTTCCCGGCGTCGGGGCAGCGTGGCGGCCGGTGGAGCGATCACCGCAGGGTGATCAACGGAATCTTGTTCCGTGTGCGAACGGGCATACCGTGGCGGGATCTTCCGGAGCGTTTCGGCAGCTGGAAGACCGTCTACGAGCGGCACCGGCGTTGGTCGGCGGACGGCACGTGGGACCGGATGATGCGTGCCGTCCAGGCGGACGCCGATCTCGCGGGCCGGATCGACTGGAGCATGGTCAGCGTAGATTCGACGTCCTGCCGTGCTCATCAGCATGCGGCCGGGGCCCGAAAGCAGAAGCCGCGCTTCCCGAAAAAAGGAGAACGCCCCGGCACCACCGCTCCGACGAGGGACTCGGGCGGTCCCGGGGCGGCCTGACCTGCAAGATCCACCTCGCCGGTGAGGGTGGATGCCGGCCCATGGCCTTCCTCGTCACGCCGGGCCAGTGGGGCGACGCGCCGCAGATGATTGAGGTCCTCGAACGCATCGCCGTTCCCCGACCGCTGGGCGGTCCGGCCGCGCACCCGGCCGGACCGCCTCGGCGGCGACAAGGCATACAGCTCACGCCGCAACCGCCGCTACCTGCGAAGACGCCAGATCAAGCACACCATCCCCGAGCCGAAGGACCAGCGGGCCAACCGCACAAGACGCGGAAGCAAGGGCGGTCGGCCCACCAGCTTCGACGGCGAGATCTACAAACGCCGCAACGAGGTCGAGCGAACGATCAACCGGCTCAAGAACTCCCGGGCCGTCGCCACCCGCTACGACAAGAGGGCCTACGTCTTCCACGGCACCGTCACCGTCGCCGCAATCCGGCTCTGGCTCCGCCCGTGAAATGCGCCCTGCATCTGGTTACACCAAGAACTGCTTAGCCGTCAGCAGCGTTGTCCCATACAGTGCCGAAGGTATGACGGCACTTGCATCCTTCACCTTCGTGCGCCACATAGACCGGCTCCGCTACCACTTCGAACGCGACGGCGAGCACAACGGCCGCCCCGCCTACCGCCGAGCAGACGGGAACGTGCGGTGTGTCTGGTCGCCCACCGACGGCTGGCACTGCGAGATCGCTGACGGCCTCGTCACCGCCCACCCCCTCAACACCCACGGCGACGAACCCGAACCCCCGGCCAACGTCTGGCGCAGCTTCAAAAGCGACCGCTCCTACCTCTACGACCTCCGGACCCTCGACCCCGAAGCATGATCCGCCGGACAGTGCCTAGGTCTTGCTGGTTCTTCCGGGCCCGGGAGGCACGTTGCAGAAGGGGCCTCAGGTGGTGCTGCGGACCACCAGACGGTGCGGAACGGTGAGTTCCTGCGGCGGTACGTTGTTGCCGGGGCTGTAGATGCGGTCGGCCAGGCACTGCAGGGATCGCTCGGCTATCTGTTGTTTGTCCGGGGAGACAGTGGTCAGCGGGGGGTTGCTGAAGCGGCCGTCCTCGATGTCGTCGAATCCGACGATTGCTAGGTCCTCGGGCACGCGCAGGCCTCGCTGGTGCGCTGTGTGGAGGGCGCCCAGGGCCAGTTCGTCGCTAAAGGCGAACACGGCGTCAGGGACCGCCGGCCCATCCAGCAGTTCGTTCATGGCTCGGGCCCCGTCCGCCCTGTTTAGCGCGCGGACGGGGCGCTGGAACTCCTGGTCGTGGAATAGTCCAGCCCGGTCGAGAGCACGCCGGTAGCCTTCGGTACGCAGCTGTGCGGTGCCGTTACCCAGATGGGGCTGGCTGCCGATAGCAGCGATGCGTCGTCGGCCGAGGCCGATCAGGTGGTTCGTGGCATCGTCGGCGGCAGCGACGTTGTCGACGGCGACCCGGTCGGCTGCACCGTGCGGATCGCGCTCGCCGAGCAGGACCAGGGGGACCGACGATTGGGCGGCCGCGAGTTCGGCGGGATCCAGTGCCCAGGGACTGATGATGAGTCCGTCGACGACGCGTCCGCCGCCCGGCGTGAGCAGTCGGCGCTCGGCTTCTGTGTCTCCCCGCGTCTGGTCGATGAGAACAGTCCATGAGCGGCGCCGGGCCTCATCCACCAAGAGGCCGGCGAGTTCGCCGAAGTAGGGGGAGTGCAGCTCGGGGATGGCCAGGCCGATGATGCCGGTGCGCCCGGCACGCAGACTGCGGGCTGCCAGGTTGGGGTGATAGCCGAGCGCGTCGATCGCTTCTTGAACGCGGCGACGGGTCTCGACGGCCACCGGCGCTGCTCCGCTGACCACGTTGGACACGGTGCGTACGGAGACACCGGCCCGGGCTGCCACGTCCTTCAGACGACTGCTCACCTCTGCATCCTGCCATGTACCCGATGGGCTGACAGAGCCGCAGCACGGGTATTGCAACGTTGCATGCATCGATGTAAATCTAAAGAGATAGCTGCTCCCACACAACAAGGCGAGGATGGCCATGCCCGCGACCCCCGAAAAGCCCGCCGTCGACAGCGCCGACGCGCTCAGTCCGGCCGACGCTTCTGTCGATGTGGCGCAGAACGTCGCCGACCTCTACAGGGACGGCATCACCGCGAGGAAGGGGGGCTTCACTGCGGCATGGGCCGACCGGCTGCGCGAGGACATCGAGACCGCCTTCGAAGAGGCGCGCTCCCGGACTGGCGGAGTTGTGGGGCGAGGACCCCAACGCTACTACGTGGAGATCCACCCCGAGCAGCTTCGAGGATTCGTCGAACTCGTCGACCACCCCTGGGTCCGGTCGCTGGCCACCGCTGTCCTCGGCCCTGACTACCGCATCGTCGAACTCGGATTCGATGTACCGCTGAAAGGTGCGGTGAACCAGCCATGGCACCGCGACTTCTCTATCCCCGAGCACACCCGCACGGAACGCCGCCTCACCTCGCTCGCGTTCAACCTCACCGCGGTCGACACAGCCCCGGACATGGGCCCCTTCGAAATTGCGCCCGGCACGCAATGGGACGAGGAACCCGATTTCGAACACGGAATGTTCCCGCCCCGTGAGCGCTACAGCCGCTACGAGCAACTCGCGGTGCGCAAGTACCCCCAGCGCGGCGACATCTCAGCCCGGTCCGCGCTCACCATGCACCGCGGGACCAAGAACGAGTCGTTGAAGGCCCGGCCCGTCCTTGTGCTCGGACTCGACGGGCCCGACGCGCACAATGATGACCGCCACGACGCGGCCGTCACCCGGGGCTTCTGGGACAGCCTGCCGCAGAGGGTTCGCAACCATCTTCACTGCCCGGTCGTCGATGAACTGACGCCTATCAGGCAGAAGCACACCATCGAGGGCTTGGTCATGGGCGCCCCTTGACGGCCTACCCTGCGAACCGGTCCCAAAGCAGGCTGGAGCGGCCGTCTTGCTGCTCGCGGACCGAACGGGACGAACTGGGGCAGGCGGTGGGAACGCACCGGATGGGACGAGATGAAGCTCTATACGTAATTCATCTTGACGCCGTAAAACCTGAGGCCGCTAGTCAGCCAGCATGGAGGGCTGGACCGGCGAGGAGTGGTCGCCGGTCCAGCACTAGGCATCCTGCCGACCCTGCCACGCTGGGAAGCGGGCCCCGACACCCTAGACGCCCTCACTATCGTGGCGAGGCCGCTACGCGACCGCCCAGGAGGGCCCCGGCGACCGATCTGCCGGCCCCCGCCAATAGCACTCGGCAGCAGCTGGACTCCACGACCGTCGCTGGGCTCCGGGGCGGGCGGAGCGCAGGCGCACGGACGTCGACCTGTACGCCGCCCTGGAAGACATCGCCGCCAACGGCCCGCCCTCGGTGGAGGACTGCACGCCGTGGGCGTACGTTGTGTGGGCTGTCGAAGTCGAGGACAGGGCAGACAGAGCAAGCCGCTGAACGCGTTGTGCCGTGTCGGGCTTGGGGACCCGGGCGCCGGCCTTCAGTGTTGGGCCCTGCCGCCGTTGTCAGGCACTCTTCGAAGCGTTGGTCTCCTTCCCCTGGGCCGGGAGCTTCGGCTGAGCCGCTGGCTTAGGCGCGGGCACGGCACTCGCGCTGCCCGCAGCGCGCCGAGCCTGCAGGGACCAGCCGTTCTTGATGCAGGAACGACCAGCCCGGCTTCTCGCAATTCAAGCAGTGCCCTGCCCATGCACTCGGCGGCCGAGGCACCATCGGCCCTCACCCCACCCTCCAGGGGCCCACCAGAGGCTGCGAATGTCCACGGCGGCTGACCGTCACGCAGGCGCTCCGCGTCGATCCGGATCATGGCACCTATCCCCTGCTCACCGAGCCATTCCAGGATGAGCATCGTCGAGTCCTCGACGCCGCTGTCCACATCCACCTTGGGCCGCCGCCCCATTCCCTTGGCCATAACCCTAACCAGGAGATGGATTGGCCTTGCCGCACGCCTGCAGGCGGCTCGGACCATGAAGAACAAGCTGAGGGCGCCGAGTCGATGCCGAAGCGGGCGTACCGCTCCGGAAGCAAGCGGATGCGTGGCGGGTAGCGGCCAGCGGGGCTCGGGACTCGTTACCGTGCCGGAGAGGCTGAGGTGTCGTCGGCCGTGTGGCTGCTCCTCCTGGCGCGCGCATCGGCTGCGGCGTAGGGCAGTCCGGGCACCAGGAGAGCCAGCGCAGCCCATAGCGGCAGGGCGAAGAGCACCTCGTCGCCTGTTAGCAGGCCGGTGAGGATCGCGGCGGGCAGAGCGATGGCGACAGCGACCGCGCAGCGTGCACGCATTCCCAGGCTGCCTCGGCGCAGCTCCCATACGACCGTGGCCACACCAAGGGAGGACCAGAAGGCCAGGTAGGCGGGCGTCACAGCGAGCTCGGACGTCCACCGGAGCAGGTAGGCAAGGATGAGGACGCAGCCGACTGCGAAGCAGGTCGTGGACACGGTGCGCGCAACCCGGCGGGAGAACGGGGCACGGGCCCGGGCCCATGCTGCGGCGAAGCTGCGAACATCCTGACCGACGACGTCCTGCCCGCTACGGCCGGCGGTCTGCGCATCCTCCAGGTGGGCGGCGAGCTCCTCAAGCATCTCGCGTACGGAGGCGTCATCGATTCCCCGGTACTCCCAATTGCTGCGGCACGCCGCGAGGATCTGCGCGTTCGTCATGGTGTGGTTCCCCCCGTGGGGTGTGTAGTGGTCAGGATGTGAGTCACCTGTCCGGCGAAGGCAAGCCAATCGCGCCTGCCGCCGCTCAGTTCGGCGTGGCCTGTCTCGGTCAGGCGGTAGTACTTCCGCGGGGCACCGCCGCTCGGAGAAGGAGCGCGGTAGGAGGTGATGAGCCCCGTCCGCTCCATCCGGGCGAGCAGCGGATAAATGCTGCCCTCGCTGACCAGTTCCAGCCCGTCGGCGTTGAGTGCTGCTGCGAACTCGAAGCCATATCTGGGCTGTTCAGCGATCAGCGACAGCAGGCAGAGATCGAGAACCCCGCGCAGCAGCTGGCTGCGTCGCTGGTCACCAGCTGCAGGTGGTCCCTTTGTCATGCGGTACAAGGTAGCCAGAGATTGTCTTGCTTTGCAAGACAGCTGAGGTAGTGGGTGGCACTCGACCCGCATGACCCGGAGGGCGCAGCCTCCCGCGCTCAGGTCGCACAGCGGCGCCGGTCGGGCTGCCGCGCAGTCGTGGCGCGCGCGTCGGACCCGTTGGACGCTCAGACGGCTGGCGAAAAACCACGCCCGCGTGAAGGCGAAATTTCAGCAACGGCTCAAATTGAGCCTGCCGATTCCGGCCAGTTCGGTTTCCCGTGAGGGCGCTGTAGACGTTTTTGCGCCATGATGGCCGATAATAAGATCCGCCTGTGAACAAATGGTCGCGCAGCGCTTCCTGGTTCACATCATGCGGCCGCAAAAGCAAATCGTTTCAAGATTTTGCATGCGTGATCTTGTTCACCGGCATCTCGATTGCTGAGACGCGGAACGGCGGGATATCTTCCTGGAGTTCGCCCCCGGCCAGACCAACCGGGTTGGCACACAGGGGGAAATAAAACGGGGAAGAAGACTGCGGGGCGCTGGTTTTGCTTGGAACCATCGCCTGCGCTCCGCCATGCCTTCTCCCCCGGCTACGCACCAAAGAGTCTACGTGAAGCGCACCACTCTGCGCGCGGCCGGTATCTCGGTGCTCGCTGCTGTTGCTCTCGGGGTTGCCGCGCCCGCAGCCACCGCTGCCACAGAGGCACCGGCCCGGACCGTCTCGATTACTCAGACGACCGACGCCCAGCAGGCGACGCGCTCCCTCTCGCTCTCCACGGCCGGCAGCACCGCAGCGTCGGGCCTCAGCGGGCCCACGAGCGGGGCCGCCATCAACTCCGCAAGCGGCGAAGTGAGAGCTCAGGGCGTCGGCGCGCTGATCAAGGCCGCATGGGATGCCATCAAGAAGGCCGGCCTGGCGAAGAAGGCGTTCAACGCCGCGAAGAAGGGCCAGACCGGCTTCACCAAGTGGGTCGACAGCCTGTCGAACTTCAACCCGGCGAAGTGGGCCATCAAGGCGCTGCCGGGCTATGCGGTGCAGGAGCTCATCACCTACATCCTGAACAACTTCACCGGCTGATCCCCTTCCGGGGGGGGGGGGGGGGGGGGCCCCCCCCCCCCCCCCCGGGGGCCGTTTTTGTGGGTGGCGCCGGGGGTGGTATTAAAAAAAAAAGGGGGCGAGCCGATTTTGTGTGTTTTTATGGGG
>NZ_JBHXPF010000027.1:50498-58956 GCF_042718715.1 Streptomyces sp. NPDC058576
GTGCCGGGCTTTGCGGTGCAGGATCACATCACCCACCACCTCACCAAGAGCCCCGGCTGCACCCCTTCCGTGCGGGGGGGGGTTTTTTCCCCCCGCCGACCGGGCCGTTCCATTTTTGAGAGGTGCACGCGTGGCTCCGACCCGCGAGACAGTAGTGCGCAACCTGTGGTCGTCGTCGGCGCTGTTCGTCACCGCTGCCTTCATTGCCTTCGTCGTCGTGCGGTCGGATACCGCAGACCGAGTCGGCTGGATCCTCTACACCGCAGGATGGCTGCCGCCTTTGACTGCACTGGCCATCTGTGCGGCCCGCAAGGAGAGTCCCGGCACCGGAGGGGTATTCGCGCTGGCCTTGCTTCTCGGATTCGGCTTGCTGTTCTGGCTCAACCATGCCTGAACTGGCCAGTTCCACCCCAACACGCCCAAACCACGCCGACGCTGTACGCGCCGAGGGCCTGACGTGGCAGCACAAGGGCAAGCGAATCGTCGACAATGTCCACCTGAGCGCTCCTGCAGGAGTTGTCACCGGGTTCCTCGGAGCGAACGGCGCAGGGAAAACGACCACGCTACGCCTGATGCGTCGGACTGACAACGGGCCAGGGAAGCACAACGTACTTCGGGCGGCCCCTGTCTCAGTGGCGCGACCCTGCCCGGATCGTCGGCGTGGTCATGGGAGGCGTAGCAGGACACCCTCGGCACACCATCACCACGCACCTGCGCATGGTCGCGGCTGGCGCCGGAGTACCGGACAGCCGTGTGCCCGACGTTATCGAGCAGGTCGGCCTCACCGGCACTGCGGACAAACGGCTCGAAGCGCTTTCCCTGGGCATGGCCCAGCGTGCCGGCATCGCGCAGGCGCTGCTTGCCGACCCGGCCGCACTCTTCCTTGACGAACCCGCCAACGGCCTCGACCCCCATTCGATTCGCTGGCTGCGTGACACCCTGCGGCAGCTGGCCGACGACGGGAAGGCGGTCCTTGTCTCCAGCCACCTCCTCGCCGAGATGCAACAACTCGCCGACCGGGTCGTGGTCCTCGCTCGAGGACGCGTTGTGGCAGAGACATCGATCGACGAACTGGCCCGCATGGGCTCCGAGGTCACCCTCCAGAGCCCACGCGCCGGGGACCTCGCCGAGCACGTACGGCGGCTGAAGGGAACCTTCGAGTTCCTCGACGACGGCAGGGCCAAGATTCGCGGCATCAACCGGTTCCAGGTAGGCGACCTCGCCGCCGAACACGGGATCCCCGTCCACTGGCTCGACGAGCAGGCACCTTCCTTGGAGGACTGCTACCTCTCTGTAGCCGAAGAGGAGTTCCGGATCTCATGAGCCCGACCACGCTCACCCTGGACACGGGCGCATCGGTCACACGCTCCACCGCGAGGCACCGAGCGATCCGCTACGAATGGCGCCACCTCACCGCCCTATGCTCCACCTGGATTCTTCTGGGAGCCGTCGCGGTACTGAGCCTGCTCGCCGGCGTGACCGCGTCCTTCGGCGTTGCCTCTGGCACGGCCCCTTCCGCCTGGTCCATGGTGACAGCCATCCAGATGGACGCCGTCTCTATGCAGATCCCGCTCAGCGCTCTTCTTCTCCTGCCTCTGGCATCCGGCCCGGTCGCCACGGAGTTCTCGCGTGGAACAGCCCGAACGACATGGCTCACTCTGGCCAGTCGCCGCACCGCGTTCGTAGCCAAGCTCCTGGTCGGCGGGGCGCTCGGAGCGCTCAGCGCTCTTGGAGGAACGGCACTGGTCGCCATCTCGGCATCGACTGCCCTGGCGCTCGCCGGGAAAGCACAGCCGACGTGGACGGAGACTCTTCCGGGAGTCCTCGGATACACGGCTTTCATGGTCTGCTGGCCTTTGATCGTGACCTCGGTCGCAACGGTGGTGCGCGGCCGCATCGCTGCCGCGCTCCTCCTAGTCCTGTGGCCTCTGCTCGGTGAACGTATCGCGGGAATTCTCCTGAGTCTCGCCCCTGGTGTGGATGTCCTCGCGGGATGGCTCCCCTTCGGTGCAGGCCGGGCAGCAATGGCAACGGGTACCGATACGTTGACTTCGGCCGACCGAGCTTTGGTGGAGACTTTTGTCGGAAGTGACCTATCAGCCGGAACAGGTGCCGCAGTTTTTATCTGTTTGACCATTGTGCTCGCGATCATCGGCGCCTGGTCTTACACCAAAAAAGACCCCCGCTAGAGTTCGCAGCTACTGACACGCGTAAAGGCACGGGGCGGCCCGTGGGCCCTGCCTCTACACGAGGATAAAGACCGGCGTGCGTACAGCGCTGCCACCCGTTGCGCCCGATCAGGAAAGACCGAAGAAGCTTTATTGCCGCGCTAGAAACTCTCTCTGCGAGCTGCCGAACAAACGGCCCGGTACCGGTCTCGCAGAAACCAATTCTGCAGCAGTCTGCCGCCCTCAATCACGGTTCTTTACCTATTCACCAATACCTCACCTGCCAAAGGGAGCCGCTGTGCTGACCACTCATATAAACCGCTGCCAGGTAATGATCACTTTGGCGACCGGTCTCTTACTGACGGGGGCAGTACCCACCCAAGCTGCGGAACGCTCAGCTCCATGCCCTACTACCGGTCACGCAATACAGGAGTTCGGCCCGGCACCCACGGGCTTCCACTACGGCCTCAACATCGCCAACACCACAGGAACCCTGGTCAAGGCCGGCCTTGCCGGAAAGGTCACCTACTCGGGTACGTCAGGCGGGTTGGGTAAGCACCTGGTAGTAACACACGCCGATGCAACAAAAACCGTATACGCGCACCTATGGAAGCACTCAGTCGCTGTGGGCACCGCAGTCAACAGCTCGACGAAGATCGGTGAAATGGGCGCCACCGGCACCACTGAAGGCCGAGCACAACTGCATCTCCAAGTCATCGCCGGGGGAGAGAAGATCAACCCACGCCAGAAGTACACGTGCCCTCAGTGATCTCCCCTTGAGGCCTCACTCCCGTCGGTCCTTGCTGAGCGCCGTTCCGCGAAGGCGCCCTCAGCGTCGGGCTGCGTACCAGATGAGCTAGGAGCTGTCCGGCCGATCATGTGACTGTCGAGTGATCGGATCGTTGTCTCGTGTACGGGGCGGGGCGAACGCGGGGATCTGTCAGACGCGGAGTGGGGACGGCTGCGGCCGTTTCTACCGGTGAGCCATGGGTGGTGCGGGCGGTGGCGTGATCACTGGCAGGTGATCGATGGGATTCTGCACCGGGTGAGGACCGGGGTGCACTGGCGCGATCTACCGGAGCGGTTCGGGCCGTGGAAGACGGTCTACGAGCGTCATCGGCTTTGGTCTGCCGATGGCACCTGGGAACGGTTGCTGCAGCAGGTCCAGGCCGCAGCCGGCGAGATCGACTGGGACATCTCCGTGGACTCCACCATCGTGCGTGCGCACCAGCACGCAGCCGGCTCCCGCACCGATCCGCCACCGGCCCTCGCCAGCTCAAAGGGGGACGAGACACTGGAACACCAGGACGAATGTCCGTGGCAGAGCCTCGCCGACCAACTGGCGGAGGTGGTGCGGGAGGCGAGGGCCTGGGCCGCTCGCGCGGCGGCTTCACCAGCAAGATCCACCTGAGCGCGGACGGCTTCTGCCGCCCGCTGTCCCTGATCGTCACGCCCGGGCAGCGGGCCGACTGCACCCAGTTCGTGCCGGTGCTGGAGAAGATACGGGTTCCCCGCCTCGGACTGGGCCGGCCCCGCAAGAAGCCCGACAGCGTCGCGGCCGACAAGGCATACAGCAATGGTCCCTGCCGTCAGTACCTGCGACAGCGCGGCATCCGGCACACAATCCCGGAGAAGGCCGACAGCCAGGCCGCCCGCCTGCGCAAAGGATCACGAGGCGGACGGCCACCGGGCTTCGACGAGGAGCGGCACAAGAAGCGCAACACAGTCGAGAGGACCATCAACAAGCTGAAGAATTCCCGGGGCGTCGCGACCCGCTACGACAAGCGTGGCTACGTCTTCCTTGGAACGGTCACTGCGGCGGCCCTGGTCATCTGGTTGCGGTCATGAATCGACGTGCTGGCCTTCCCTCCCGGACATGATCGGCTCGGTGTCGAGCGGCCAGCGATGGGCGGCGTCATGCAATTTGCTCAACGCCAGGTGGTCATTGGCCACCAGCACTTGGGCCAGCCGGGCTGCCGCGGCGACTACAGCAGACCAGCCAGGCGAATCCAGAAGTCGTCGAAGAGTACGTGGACGGTGTAGTCGAGGTCCTCGAACTGATCCGGATCGAGCCACACCTCACGCTGCCATGTCGGGCTGGCCAATGCCACGACCGCAGGCACGACATGGAGGCGGTAGTGAGGCAGAGCAATGCCGTGATCAATCACGAGCCAAGGGTACGCATCCGATGATCGGCCGGACAGCTCCTAGACGGAGGCGCCACGCTGCTTGACGCGCGCAGTACCAGGCCCCGCCCGTCGCAGAGCCCCGGCCGTCACATTGACTGCCGGGGCTGCCGCGGACCGGCCGTACTCCATCCCAGGACCAAGCCTGTAAAGGCACCAGCCCTACTCCACACACTCCATGTCGGTGCGGTCTACAGGGGAGCGTACTCGCCCTCGAAAGTTGCAGCGCAGGCGTTCGAGAACGAGCGCACCGGCCCAACCCTCGCGAACGGCACGGGACCCCGGGTGGGGCGTCGCCGCGAGGTGACGCCCGGGATCGGCGATCAAGACCTCCCGCCGGGGCCCAGTGCGCTTGAGGCGTGGCCCGGCTGGACGACCAGCCGGGTGCCGAGACGTTTTGCTGTCAGGCTGCGGGCGAGGGGATGGAGCGGGAGGCCTGGTCAGCGGGCTGGTCCAGTTGCTGCTGGCGGCGCCGCTGCTCGTTGCGGCGGTCTTCGACGCGCTGGGTGAACAGTTCCAGCGCCTCGCCTTCTTCGAGGTCGCTGTACGGGCCGATGCCCAGGGTGAAGGCGTTGGCCTCCTCCTCGATGGCGTCGGAGGTCTGGAGCACGAAGTAGCTGCGCTCGCGGTATTTGTAGTAGCCGGTGAAGGCTGCGGCCAACGTGACGGTGAAGCCGATGGCGACGATCGTGATGTTCTGCCAGGTGAACTGGCTACGGGTATCCAGGGCGGCGACGGTAGTCGTGAGTGACCGCAGATCCGATCATGATGAGGTTCTGCGCGGTGTTGTGGACGAGCCGGTACCTACGGCTGTCGTTCCGGTGCTGCTCGATGACGCCGACGACGTGCGCTGAAGGTGTGGCTCCCGATCGGGAAGTTGGAGCACACCACCGGATCGGACGGCGTCGGCCCGAAGCTGTCCGGCGTTCACCTGATTACCCCCGCCGAGTGGATCCACCCTCACCTGCCCAACCCGCTCGGGGACCGCGATGAGCCCGGCGCCCTGTGGGTCACCGACGCCACCCTCCGTCTCCTGCTGCGCCTGTCCGGCCCCAAGTGGGCCCTGGCCGGGGCCCCGACCGTGCACGAAAGCTGGACGAGCGGGGCCACGGAGAACTCCTCGATGCCCTGCGGAAGTTGCTGGTGGCCGCGCGGTCGGAGGCGATCGCGGCCCGGGAACTGTTGACGCTGGAGTACGTCAAGGCGATGTACTCGAAGTTCGTGAGCACCATGGGCGAGTCGGTTCACAACCGGGAGATGGTCCGCCCGGACTGGATGCACCTGATCCATTCGCAGGCGTTCGCGCTGCACTGCGGGCGTGCGTACAAGGCGCACCAGGCCGGGCTGGACGTGGTGGCGCTGGAGCACACCGACGAGCTGCACGTCACCGGCGGGGACTGGCGGCAGGTGTTCACCGAGGGTAGGGGCGTGTCCGAGCTGAAGGTCAAGCAGGGCGACGGCAAGACGTCCTGTGAGTACCTGGTCGGGAAGGTGGGCGGCTGATGGCCGGTCGGTGGAAGGACCCGGTGGGACCTGGCCCCCGCAGCATCAACGTCCGGGGTGTGTGGGACCGGGCGGGGGACGCGTGGATGGATGACGATCTGGACGAGCTGGACGCGGTCTGGGATGAGGTCCTGGACCTGATCGGCTCGGACTACGACGGCTACAGCTTCGTGTCCTCGATCGGCTGGTCCGCCTGACCCCACCCCGCCACCACCAGTGAGTAGCTGTTTTCGATCCCCGGTTCTGGGTGGATTTGCGCCCTAGGAGTTGTCGTCAAATGCCAAGCCCACGTCGTGAGGGGGGGCGAGGGTGACTGATCGGGCGGTGCCTCGGTGACATGTCGGAGGGTGCTTCTACGCTTCCGACCATGGATATAGACGATCTTGCCTGGCAGGCGAGCAACTGTCGCGGTCTATCCCCGAGAACGGTGCGTCTCCTGTTGGAGCACGGTCACCTGGATCTGGTTGCCCAGGTGGCAGTGGATCGTGGCGAGTGGTTCTGCGCCGATGGGGTGGTAGAGGAGTTGTGCCAGGCGGGGGACTTTAGTGCCTGTTTTCGATCCCCGGTTTTGAGTAGCTTTAGGCCCTAGGCTGGCTGGGTGTCCGAGGACGCCGGGGAGGCCGGGGAACGGGTGTGCGCAGGCTGCGGTGAGCGGTTGCGGCCGGAAGCACGGCCCGGCGCCATGTACTGCTCAGTGGCATGTCGTTCCAGGCAGTGGCGCCGGGACCGCCGGTTGCGCAAGCGGGTGGCCGCGGAGTTGAGTGGTGTCGGCAGAGCCGAGTGCCCCGAGTGCAGGGCGACTTGGGTGGCCGGGGTGGACCGCCGTTCGAACGCGGTCTACTGCTCGCGGCGGTGCGTCACGAGGGCCTGGAGGGCCCGGAAGGAAACGTTCGGCGAACGGTCACAGTGACCGCATCGCGAACGCATCCGGATTCCAACCCCGATCAGAACCTGGTCAATTGCGGTCGTCCGTTGTGATCGTCGCATTTTCCGGTCCGACTCTCGGTCGGGAAGCGAGCCGGGTCTCGCCACGGCTGTTTGGCCGTGCACCGGTCCGCGGTGGGTGGTGGAAGCCATGCCCGAAGAGATCGAGATATCCGACAAGGTCGGCAGCGTCAGTGCGAACCGCTATGCGGAGATCGTCGCTGAGCTGCGGAAATTGGTCGAGACGTCCAGCCGGATCCAGTTCACGATCGGCGACTACGCACTCGAAGTCGAGCCGATGCGCGAGCACGGCGGCTCGGCCCCGGCCGAGGAGCTGTTCACGGTCAAGGACTCGCTGTTCCGTCTGGCCGAGGACATCGGGCTGTCGTACTCGACGGTGAAAACGGCCAGGTGGACCGCGTCCAGGTGGCCGGAGGACCGCCGGGTGTCGGGGGTGTCCTTCACTGTCCACACCATCCTGGCGGGCATCGTCGATGGCAGGGAACGGTGGGCCACCATCCTCACCCCGCCCGAGGGCAAGGTCCGGTGGACTCCCGACGAGGCCAAACGCCGCACGGGCCGCCAGGTCGTCAAGCCCGTCACCCCGCAGGAGAAGATCACCCCGATCCACACCCTGGCCCGCGACGAGGACGTTGCCGCGGCGGTGACCACCGACTTCCTCAAGCGGCCGACGGTCGCGGCGAAAGTACCCGATCAGGAGAAGGTCCGGGTCGTGGAGGAGTTCACCCGCGACGAGGCGGTGGCGACCACCGCCGCGACCAGCCTCCTCCGCAGGCCGGACGTCGCCTTCCGGGCAATGTCGGACGACACTGCCCGCCACCAGGTCAACCATGCCCAGGTCGAGCGGGGCCGGCAGGCCCGCGAGCACTTCGAGGAGACCAGCCCCGTCGCCCCGGCCATCCGCAACATCGACAGGTCGGTGGAGTTCCTGGACCTGGTCACCGCCTGCCACTCCTTCGTCGCGGCGGCCGGCCGTGTCGTTCCCGGCCTGCGCGACCGCCAGCTCGGCGACGACGAACGCACCATCGTCCACGAGAACGTCGCCCGGGTCCGGGCGACGCTGGACTGGATTGAGACCGCGGTCGACACCGGCAAGGTCGATGTCGACGGCGAGCTGGCCAAACTGCTGCAAGGCGAGTAGGCGATGCCTCGCCCTTCCGGGCGCAGGTCACCCGCCGCCCAGCGACATGCCGACACCGTCCGGTTCGTGCTCTTCGAGGCTCGCCCGGCCGGCCTGACCTTCAACCAGCTGGTCAGATCCAGCGAGCTGTCGCCCAGCCAGGCCCGCTCCGGCCTGGCCTGTCTGCGGGACACCATCACCGAACGCGGCTGGCCGCCCCTGATCTGGACCAGGAAGGACGGCTACAAGTTCTGCGCCGACCCCGCCGAGCTCCAGGCATACGAGGTCGCGGTCATCCGCGGGAAGCTCACCGAGATCCGCCGGTTCATCACCGGGACGGTTGCTCCGCACGTCGCCCTCCAACCCAAGGGCCGGTGGATCAAACACCTCAACACCCAGCTCAGCTCGGTCGAGTCCACGCTCGACGTCATCGCTGACTTCACCGATGCCTGACCGGCGGGGCCCCCCGCGTGGGGGGCCGCCCCGCCCCCGCCTTGTGGGGGGCGACCGTGGCCGGGCGACGCAGGGAGACCAGC